>NZ_JBQCLK010000030.1:81309-82571 GCF_051966115.1 Paenibacillus sp. SAFN-117 | reverse complement strand
TAAACATAAAAAATATTTCTTATCCATCGTCCCGATGGATAACCCTACCAGCTTACACAAACTTCTTGACGCTACCCCTCTTCCCCAAACGGCCTGCAGATTTGCACGTAAACGGTTGTCTCCCATTATAGATTTCTCGCATGTACGAACGTAATAAGTTCCAATTACCATAAGAAATCGTCGGAAAAACTACGAATTAACTCATATCGATAGACTTTGGAACTTACCTTGCCTGGAATAGGACGAAGCTTGTTCTTGGAGCAAAGAGTACGCAAAAGCCGCACAGCAGTCCTTTGATTTACTTGAAACTTTTTCACCACATCGATCGGTCGAATGGGCCGTCGAAGTTGAAAGGCCAGAAGCAACACGTCTCTTTCTATAAAAAGGGAGCGTTCGGCTTCTTTCTCACTTAACATATAGCGATTTAATAGTATTCTTAGCAAGCTTCTCGTTAATTCGGGACGTGATTCCACGTCGTCATAAGGAATGGATACCACACGAAACCCCAGACCTTGTAGAAATGTCTCCCGGTTCAATTCATCGCAGTACCGTTTACGGTCCATGTTTTGGATATGAGGCCCGAATCCTTTTACTTCGAACGCAATTTTGATATGTCCGGGGAGCCAAGCAAAGTCAATGAAAAAGGGTCTGCCCCGCCAATCAGGAACTTCATATTCAGGATGAAGATGGTCAAAATTCCCATGGAGCGGCCACCATACATTTTGCAAAAATTTAATTTCCCCGTGACTATGTCCTCGTTCCAGCCTTCCTCTTCTCTCACCTGATCTTCTTTGCAAATGATCATTCAACCATTCTGCATGCTTCTCTTTAAACTCCAAATAAATCCCTCCTCCAAAAAAATAAAACGCCCCTAATCCATCAAGAGATGAATAGGGACGTTCTTCGTCACTTTATAACTCTATATTATCATGTATACAATGGAATCGGAAGAATAGCTTATTCAGTTTTTTGATTTAGTATTACGGTAAAATTTAATAGTAATTTTTACCGACGATTACCACAGGTTCATTGGCGGGAAAAAGGTAACGTGGAAAAAGTGGCTCACTAGGTGGGAAAAGTTAAAGCGGGAAAAAGGTAGTGTGGCTCATGGGCGAGTAAAATAAAGTGGAAAAAGGGAACGGGACTCATGAACCATTAAAGCAGGGAAGGTAGCTCATAGGTGGGAAAAGTTAAAGCGGGAAAAGGGTAGTGTGGCTCATGAGCGAGTAAAAATAAAGTGGAAAAGGAAACGGGACTCATGA
>NZ_JBQCLK010000030.1:0-81209 GCF_051966115.1 Paenibacillus sp. SAFN-117 | reverse complement strand
TCGTAGGCGAGATAAGTAAAAGTTGAAATGGAAACGAGACTCATGAACGATTAAAGCAGGGAAGGTTGCTCATAGGTGGAAAAAGTTAAAGCGGGAAAAGGGTAGTGTGGCTCATGAGCGAGTAAAAATAAAGTGGAAAAGGAAACGGGACTCATGAACGTGTAAAATTAAAGTGGAAAAGATGGCCTATGGGCGAGAAAGGTTAAAGTGGTGAAAAGGTGAATGGCTCGTAGGCGAGATAAGTAAAAGTTGAAATGGAAACGAGACTCATGAACGATTAAAGCAGGGAAGGTTGCTCATAGGTTGGGAAAGCTCGAGCGGTAAGGAAGCATAGCTCAAAGACGAGCAAAAGTACATTAAAATCCGGCCCTTTTTCCAAAAAAGAGCGAAAGACGATCAAAAGTGCATTTCTTTTTGATAAAATGGAGCGATTTCGCCGAAATCGCTCCGAAGACCTGCACAATCGCTCTAGAATAGGGCACTCGCCCACTTTTTCAGGAAAAGACGTGCACAATCGCTCTAGAATAGGGCGTGAAGCCACTTTTACCGAAAAAGACCTGCACAATCGCTCTAGATTAGGGCATGGCGCCGCTTTTACCGAAAAAGACGTGCACAATTGCTCTAGATCAGGGCGAGACGCGCCTTTTCCGAAAAGACCTGCACAATCGCTCTAGAATAGGGCATCGCACTCCAGATTTCCCCAAAAAGGCCTGCGGATTTCACGTAAAACCGAGCCCCTCCACCAGGTAATATTGAAATCCATGAACCGTGCCCGACTGGGAGGACAAGTTGCAGCACTAAGACAACGAAGCCTTACGCCCAGCATTAACCCCACCTGCGCAGCCGCTCAACATCATCAATGGACTTGGACGACCAGCCTATATAGTGCCGTAACATACCGAGAAAACGATGGGGGAGCAGGATTGATATATCCTCAAAGCTCTCTTATAATGGTAATAATGATAATCATTATCAAAAATGGATCCAAGTTTTACCAATTTACATTAACTAATCCTTCGGTAAGCGATAGTACTGTTGATTATCGAAAGGGCTAATTACATTTTTCTGGAGAGGATGCCATACTATGCGAATAGAGGAAGCGATTAAAGGAAGAAGAAGCATCGGCAGAGTTAAGCCTGATCCGGTGGATAAGTCACTGATCGAAAAGCTGTTGGAGGCGGCGGTATGGGCGCCTAATCATTATAAAACGGAGCCTTGGCGTTTTTTTGTCATGACGGGGGAGGGGCGCAACCGGTTGGCCGGCGCCTATAAAGAGATCGCCAGAGAGGAAGCGGAAGCGGCCGGTACTCCGGTAAGCGAGGAGCAGCTGCGCAAGCATTGGGACAAGGCGTTTCGCGCTCCGGTCATCATTGCGGTAGCCGCATCGCCAACTTCCATGCCCAAGGTCCACTGGATTGAGGAAATGGCCGCCGTTCATGCAGCGGTGCAAAATATGCTGTTAACCGCTCATTCGCTCGGGCTTGGAGCTATTTGGCGTTCGGGAGACCCGATGTATCATCCGAGAATGAAGCAGGCGTTTGGCTTGGAGGAGCATGAGGAGGTGGCCGGTTTAATTTATTTGGGATATCCCGAGAACGGTCAGCCCCCGGCGCCTGCGAAAACATCATTTGCCCAGAGAACGATCTGGTACGAGTAAGGGATCGGGATGGCTTAAGAGAAATAATGGTCTGGTACGAGTAAGGGATCGGGATGGCCAAGAGAAATGATGGTCTGGTACGAGTAAGGGATCGACATGGCTTAAGAGAAATGATTGTCTGGTACGAGTAAGGGATCGGGATGGCTAAAAGAAATAATGGTCTGGTACGAATATGAGACCGAGACAGCGAATGAAAATCACCCTGGTTCGAGTAGATGATTATCCACGCAGATCTTATGATCGGCTAAGACAGAACGGATGGGGTGGCCGAAATAAAGAAAAAAGCTGACAGCCAAACGGGCTGCCGGCTTTTTTTTATGAAGTTCCCGGACAACACCGACGGTTACGGCGAAGGATTGATGTAATTGACCCCGGGAGTATACTTGTTGCTCGCGTTCCATAACAGGAACTCTTCAATGCCGTTATCATGCAAGGCGCGGATTTGCTCCTCGATTTCTTTCTTGCCGTATTTAATATGCCCCGGAATCCAAGTGGCTGTGAAATCTTGAATCCATGGCCGGACGATCGGCTTAAGGGGGCCAAGAGGCTCCAGCTTCTTGTGCGTATCGACGCTCGAACCGCTGATCGTTGTATACGGCTCGGCATCCGGAACCTTCGCGCCGAACCAGCCGGTGGTATAGTGGCTCGGGTAAACCATTGCGCTTATGACGTCGACGTTTTGCGATATTTTCTCAAAGTCCTGACCGATTCCGTCAGCGGCGGGAACCGAGGCGGCGTAGCCGAAGATGTCCACCGAGACACGGACCCCGAGCGGATTTAACTGCTCTCTCGCATATTTGACGAATCCGGCAACGGCTTCGACCCGGCTGCGTTCGTCCTGCTCGTATTGGAGGATACTGTCTCTTTTTTCAAAGCCTTCCGGAAACCGGACATAATCGAATTGAATTTCCTTGAATCCGGCTTTGGCCGCTTCTTTGGCAACTTCTATATTATAGTCCCAGACTTCCTTGGAATACGGATTAACGAAGCTTTCCGGAGGTTTTTTGCCGTTAGCCCACAAGCTTCCGTCCGGATTAAGAAAGGAAAGCTCCGGCCGTTTATTGGCTAGAATGGTATCCTTGAATACGACAATCCGGGCGATCGGATAAACCTCATGCTCATTCAAAGTATTCATCAGCTTCTGGATGTCGGGAATGATCTTGTATGTAGTGTCGTAAGCTTCCAGCTTCGAGTTTCCGGTATCGTAAGTAATGTTTCCCCAATCATCCTTGACGTCGATGACCATGGCGTTTAGATCGGTTTGGTCTACCAGTTCAAGCAGCGTATTCAGTCGAGACCCGCCGGCGCTGTGCGCAGTCACATAAATTCCTCTGATCGTAGGGGTATCGGGCTGGGGATCTTTCTTGAAGACCGGCCGGAGCGGATCGAATTCCTCCCCGTGAGCGGGTACCTGCATGGATGCCTGCACCAGCTGATCCAGCGTCACATCGGGATTGGCCGAAGAGATGTTGCCCCACAGCATCAGCATGGCGGCCAAAATCATTTCCATAATAACTCTCTCCCAATTCATCGTTGTTTTTACTCTTGCTGTCCGTAAGACGAATCTTCTTGTTTCTCGAAAAAAACCTTCTTCAACCTTTCGTCACAGAATAGAGCAATAAATCCATTATAAGGGAAGGAGGGACTCCATTAAAGAGCCTAAAGTACTTCGGAGGACAAATTAATGAAGACAGGTTGGAAAAGTGATCAGAATCAATCCCCGCCGCTGTATTGCAGATGGACTTCCGTTAGAAACCGGATAGCTATCATCAACGGGATAGTAAAATAGTCATACCGACCACAGTTTAAATATATGAAATAATTAAAAAGAAAGACGCCCTTCAATGAAGAGGGGCGTCTTTCTGATGTTCGGAGATGCTGTATTGGATGATCTCCAAAGCATCGTTATATTCCAAAGCGTCCATACCGTTCGCCAGAACGATCTGGGAATCAAGTTCCGCTTGCTTTAAGGACGGATATAGCTCCGGCGTCCATTTCATAACAATCCTGGATAGCTTAACTGTTTCCATACATCATCACCCTTCCAATCGTATTAGGTCGATCAGGAAAAGATAGTGGAATGAAGCGGAAAGACGGATAACACCAGAAGGCTATGAAATTACACAGTTATATTATAACATAACGAAACTTCACTTGCATTGCCAAATCACCCCAGGCTATAACGCCCCCATCTATCTGTGAAAATCAAAGCCGGCGAAAATCACCCCAGATGCCTGTCGTTTCCACAATATTCACCCATGCCTTGGGATCGGTCTGGAAGATGATTTTCTTTAACTCGGCGAGCTCGTATCGGGTGGTGACCGTCATCAGCATCGTTTGGGAAGTTTGTGTGAAGGCTCCTTCCGTTCGGATCACGGTGACGCCCCGGGGGAGCTTGACCAGTTCATCGATCAGGCTTTGCTCATTGCGGGTAATGATGAAGACCGTTACCTTGACGTGCCGGATATGGATAGTATCAATCAGCTTGGAGGTCAAATAGATGGATAGCATCGAGTACAGGGCAAGGTCCCAATTGTTTTTGAAATAACCGAGAGCAAGTATAACCAATCCGTTAACGGTAAACAGGAAGGTACCCAGAGGGAAATCCCGCTTGCGGGTAACGATGGAGCCGATAATATCGAAGCCGCCGGTTGATCCTCCCGCTCTAAGAGAAAGTCCGGTCGCAATCCCGAAGAGTACTCCGCCGAATACGGCGCCGAGGATGGGCTCGCTTGTTACCGCCATCACCGGAATGATTTGCATTAGCCAGGTGGTGGCAATGACTGAGATGACGCTTAGCAGAATAAACCGGCGGCCAATCGTAATAAGCCCCCATATAATCAATGGAAGGTTTCCGATAAAATAAATGAGGCCGATATTCCAATCGGTAAAATAGCCGATCAGCATGGCGACTCCCGACAGTCCGCCGCTAAGCAGCTGGTGTGGGATCAGCAGCAGGTTGAAGCTGGCAGCCAGAATACCCGCCCCCAGCAATATGTAGAATATCTCCCCGGCATATCTTCTCAACGGGCTTCCTCCTTACAGAGATTGTTAATTTTTCGGATTACAACAGTAGTGTATCCTTTTTCCTATGGTAAAAAAAGCTGTCAGAAATTTATTCGCGGCAAAAAGCATCCCCTCCTGAGAGAAGATGCTTATAGGATGCCGGCTCTGACGTACATAGACGCACTTGTTACATGGAATATTTTCTGTCACTTGTTTACTGAATACAGTCAACTGAGCACGTTACCGAAGCTCCTTCTAAACCGACCAAGGTCTCTGGTTTGTCCCTGAAAGCCAGACTGTGTCAATTTTTGCAGAACGGGGGAATTTTCCCCTACCTTCGTCTGGAAAAAGAGCCTTTACGTTTACTGGTCTTCGGTTTGCTCGGTTTCTTGTAAGTCGGAGTGGAACCGTCATTCTTCCTGGATGAAGATTTCGACGAGAAGGTTCCGGTGCTTTTTGGCTTGGAAGTTGGAGCAGGTTCTATGGAATTGGCCTTGTTCTTGTCGTCTTTGGCGTTTTTACTGCTGAAGCTTCCCGTGCGGTCGGAAGTCGTCGGGCTATCCTTCGCTTTGGGCGGGCTGGTTCCGGAGGAAGTCGATTTATCCCCTGTTGATTTGGAAGGAACCGTTGTCGAGTCCCCCTGAACCTTCCCGGATCCGCCCCACGAACTATCCCAGCCTCCGAATAAAGAATTCAATATCGCGCCGGTCAGAAAACCTTCCAGGAAGGAAGAATCGTAGTGCTTTTTGACATATTCCGCCGTACTGATCTCGATCAGAGTGTTTTCTTCATTCTCCGGGTCTTGCTGCAGATGAATCAGCTTGTTGCTGTAAACCAGGAACATGTGCTCCGGATTTTCTTCGCTGATTTCCTTAGGCTTCTCCTGTTTGGCCAGCAGGGCCGCAACAGCAGGAACGTCCTGGCCTTCGGCAAAGTAAATTCGGGACGTATCCTTTCCTTTTCCTATAACCTCGGTTAATGGATAGTGTTCCTTGACGTAGCTTCCGGCATTGGAACATCCAACCACAAGAGCAAGCACAAGAAAAGCCGCGACGATGGATACCCAACGCTTCATGCCGAACACCTCCTCATTATTGGGCTGATCTCATAAATTTTACGTCTGCGGAAGGGATTCTCTCACCTTGTAGAGCAACGAATTTCCCATCCTGCCATTGCAGGAAAAAGTAGCGGTCCCGGGTTGAAAAATATCGCCAAATCATCATTTCGTCCCCGTTGCGGAAATCCGTATTTCCCGCTGTGCGGGTAATGTCCTTGCGGTAATGCTCCAACTCGTATTGAATTTCCCCGTCCACATCGAGCAGGGTAGGGACGTCGTTCGGATCGTCCAGAGCCCCTTCGAGAAATTGAGTGAGGAAGCATTCGTAAGTCCGGCCTTTTTCGATAAGCAGGCAGCATATTTGGCGTCCGTTCTGTAAATAATAGGCATAGCGGTGGGGAGGATGCCCCGGGTCGTAATATTCGACCTTGCCGCTGATTACGTACTGCTCGAGCTCTACAGTGACAATGTCCCCTACAGAAGCTTCTTCATAGGGATTATGCAGTTCGGTATGGGAAGAAGGTTCTTCTTTGTGACTTTTCAGAATCGAGCCGATCCTTTTGAATATGGACATGAAATTCAACGCTCCTCCGTCTTGATCTACATACAGCTATATACGTGTTAGCGGTATTTGTGGTTTCGCACGGAAAAAAAGGGAAATTAAGAACAACGGAACTGGTCAATGATAGACGGGTTATGATATACTTTCTATTATTGTTCTTAAGTACGGCTGTTCGGCGGTGTTTTCCCGGTACCCGTGGAAAATGCTTTTTTGTTTGTCGATAAGTTTTCACCTTTGTAATAAAGGACGATATATAAAATAGAAAATGTCGCACCGTCGCACTTAAGGGAAGAAGACAGGGTGACTTTTGCCCAATAGAAAAAGGAGACTGAAACATTTGAAAAACTTCCAAGAATTTGGCCTGGAGCCAAAAGTTTTAAAAGCAATTACTGAAATGGGATTTGAAGAAGCGACCCCGATTCAGGCAAAAACGATTCCGCTTGCCATGCAAGGATTGGACCTGATCGGACAGGCACAAACCGGAACCGGTAAAACCGCTGCGTTCAGCGTACCGTTAATTCATAAAATTCAGCCGTCGGAAGATAAAATTGTAGCGCTTGTTATGTGTCCTACCCGGGAGCTGGCTATCCAGGTAGCCGAGGAGATCGAGAAGCTCGGACGGTTCAAAGGCATCCGTTCCCTGCCGATCTATGGTGGACAGGATATCGTCAAGCAGATTCGTGCCCTGAAGAAGCGGCCGCAGATCATAATCGGGACTCCCGGACGTCTGCTGGATCATATTAACCGGAAGACGATTAAGCTGGAGGATGTACGCACGGTTGTACTCGACGAAGCGGATGAGATGCTCGATATGGGCTTTATGGATGACATCCAATCCATTCTGAGCCTTGTCCCCGACGAGCGGCATACGATGCTGTTCTCGGCCACCATGCCTCCCAACATTCAGAAGTTGGCCCAGCAGTTCTTGAACAATCCGCAGCATGTTTCCGTCATTCCGAAACAAGTCAGCGCTCCCCTAATTCAGCAGTCCTATATTGAAGTACATGAAAAACAGAAATTCGAGGCTCTATGCCGTCTGATCGATATGGAGGCTCCGGATCTGGCCATTATATTCGGAAGAACGAAGCGGCGTGTCGATGAGCTGTCGGAAGCTCTGCAGAAGCGCGGATATTCGGCGGAAGGGCTGCACGGGGACCTGTCGCAGAATCAGCGGGACACGGTTATGCGCAAGTTCAGAGACGGAAGCATTGACGTGCTGGTGGCTACCGATGTGGCGGCCCGTGGTCTCGATGTGTCAGGGGTATCGCACGTAGTCAACTTTGACCTGCCGCAGGATCCGGAAAGCTACGTCCACAGAATCGGTCGTACCGGCCGCGCAGGCAAGGAAGGAACGGCTTGGACGTTCGTGACCCCTAGGGAGATTGACCATCTGCATTTCATCGAGCGGGTAACCCGCCACCGGATCGCACGGAAGCCGCTGCCGTCGCTGGCGGAGGCTATTGAGGGCAAACAACGGCTGACCGCGGAACGTCTGATCGAGATCATCAATAACGATGGGGCCCAGCAATACAAGGGCGTTGCCATTCAATTGCTCGAGCAGTATGATTCGGTCAACCTGCTGGCTGCCGCAATGAAGCTGATTACAGGAGAAGCTAGAGAGGTTAGCATCGAGTTAACTCCCGAGGAGCCAATCCGCGCGAAGAAGCGCCGGCCGGATGTTCGAAGCTCGGGTAGAAGACCAAGCGGCAACTTCAAATCCAACTTCCGCCGGGGAGACCGTCAGGGCGGTGGTGGAGGATACGGAGGAGGTTCGCGTTATTCCCGCAGGGACGGAGATAATCGGCGGGACGGCGGTTCCCGTTCCGGCAACAGCTACGGACGCGACCGCGACTCCTATACGCGCAACCATTAATCGTCTGGCAGTTACGGCATGAATTAACATCTTAGATAAAAATCTCTTGCGCCGCAGATCTCGTAATCGGTCGGTTGCAAGAGATTTTTGTTGGGGTGCATAATCTACAAGATTCGTTTATAAAGCCCAGGGCGGACCGTTTAGTCCGTTATCGGCGAATTATCCTTCCAGACTAATTTCAAGGGGATACTCTCATAATTGATCAGCATGATTTTCTTGGAAACGTGCCTGTCCAAAGGACGGCGATAGCCGTTTACCCTTGGGCGATTGATCAGCGGTCCCGTGACGTGAAATTGCAGTGTTTGAACATGCCGGCGAGAGCTTCCCCCTACCGATTTATATGGAAATAGGCTATAATAGACGAATGCGAATAGTCAGACTCAATCGAAGGAGGAAACTGGTTTGGAATTCCGCGGACTAATGGGGGGCTTTTACCGCATCTCCGAATGGATAATGAGGTTATCCGTCACCAATCTTCTATGGGTGCTATGCTCATTGCCTTTCTTCTATCTCATGCTAGTAGTATTTCTCAATCCGGAGAACACAGTCGATTTGTTCAAACAAGGGCTGTTTCTTATCGGAATCGTATCTCCCTTTACTGTTGTCCCCGCTACGGCCGCCGCATTTACAGTTGCACGCAAGTGGGTAACCGGTGACGTCGATGTGCCATTATTGAAAACGTTTTTTCGGGGCTACAAGGAAAATTATTTACAGAGCATGCTGGGTGGAATTGCCTATCTGATTCTAACTGGAGTCCTGTATGTTAACTATCAGTTCTATGGGTCCCAGGAAGGAACGCTGAGCCTTTTATCTTATCTGTTTATTACATTATTCTTTATACTTGTTGCTTCCTTCTTTAATTATCTGTCCATCATGGTTCATTTTCATATGAAATTTTGGCAAATTCTTAAGAACAGCTTCCTGATTACGATTGGCCGGCCTATCGCTTCGTTAATCATCATCGTGTCCAACGTGGCTATCGTAATGATCAGCTTCAGATATACGTTTCTGATTCCTTTCTTTATGGGAAGTCTGATTGCCATTGTCACCTTCTGGCATTTTCATCGTGGTTTCCTGAAGCTTCAGGAGCAGCGTGAGAAGCTGGAGCAGCTCCAAGCCGAGCGGGAGCAGGAAGAGCAGGAGGAGAAAGAGCGCGAGAATCAGGACAAGGAACACGAACAGTCTGAGACTGCGAATGCAGATAGAATGGAAGATCACAGTCGTGATCAAGCAGGACAGAGCTCTTCGTCCGACGAGGAGCCGCCGCATAAAGACGATTCTGCGAATGAAATCCGGTCCGATAAGAAAGACTAATGGACAATCCATCCGATAAGCGGGTCCTATATGGGCCCCTGCCCAATCGGAGCTTGCGAGGTTTACTTTTTGCCCTTCAATCTTTATAATGAATAATACAGTTTCAAACCTCCTGCGATGTGCGTTACGATTTACGTTGTTTTGAACCAATGTATGTTTCTAGGGAGTCCAACATTGCCGTACGGCTGTCATGCCCTCTAAAGGGGACTTCAAAAGTACTGCTGCGGACACCCACCTGCTGAGAGCGGGTTTCGAAACAAGAAAATCGGACGGCATTTGCGGGTCTTAATTTAGAATCCGACAGGAATTAAAGATTGCCTGTATGATACATAGTAGTCTGTCTAATAAGCCCCTCGTGGGGTTTATATTCTTATTTAGGAGGTTTTTTGTTTGAAAATTTTTATCGACACAGCCAACGTGGAAGAAGTAAGACAAGCCTATGAGCTGGGTGTTCTTTCCGGAATTACGACGAATCCTTCCCTGATTGCCAAAGAAGGAAGAGATATTTTTGAAACGATTAAAGAAATGGTATCGATAGTCGGCGACCTTCCGATCAGTGCAGAGGTTATCAGCCTGAATGCGGATGAGATGGTGGAGCAGGGCAAGAAGCTCGTTGAGATCGGGCCGGGAATAGTGGTCAAGGTTCCAATGTGTGAGGAAGGCTTGAAGGCTACCCGCCGTTTCAGCGAATTGGGAATCAAGACGAATGTGACGCTGATATTCTCGTCCACCCAAGCGCTTCTGGCTGCTAGAGCAGGTGCTACTTACGTATCCCCGTTCATCGGCCGGCTGGATGACATCAACATGATCGGGATGAATCTGATCGAGGAAGTCAGCAGCATCTTCAAGACACACCAAATCGAAACGGAAATCATTTCTGCGAGCGTCCGCCATTCCGCTCACGTGATCGAAGCGGCCCTGGTCGGTGCTCATATTGCAACTATGCCGTATAAAGTCATCCAATCCATGATCAAGCATCCGTTGACAGATGCGGGGATTACGAAATTTTCCGAGGATTGGGAGAAGGCAAACCTCGGTACTTTCTAAAGCGAAAACGGCTAGGGGCTGTGGCCGAAATCGGTTAGCGAATTTCAGCCCGCTCGGCGCCCGGTTTCATCGAGAAAAAAGGACCTCATCATCCACCTTTGCTGTGGAATGTGAGGTCCTTTTTTGTGTTCACACTGGGAGGTCCTTTTTCGTATGTACACTGGGAGGTTCTCGTTTTCATGCGAAAAAGCCGTGCGATGCTTCAAATTGTAAAGCAATTGTGCAGGTTTTTTTGGAAAAAGCATCCCGATGCTTCATTCTAAAGCAAAAATGCAGGTCTTTTCCCGAAAAAACCGCGTCATGCCTGATTCTAGAGCAATTGTGCAGGTCTTTGGAGCGATTTTTGCGAAACGGCTCCTTTTTGGCAAAAAGACCTGCACATTTGAGCGTCTTTCGCTCTCTTGTTGGAAAAAGACGGGATTTTAATGCACTTTTGCTCGTCTTTTGCGACGTCCTTGCTCGTGTTTGAGCCGCTGAAAGGTGTGAAGGTCATGGACGTTCGGTCAAAATCGGATTATAGTTTCAACAACCGGTTATTTAATTTTTTTGCGATATTGATCGGGGGTCATGCCCACCTGCTGTTTGAAGAGACGGCTGAAATGAGCTGGATGCTTGAACCCGACGAGGTATCCGACCTCTGTGACCGATTGGTTGCGATCCAGCATGAACAGCATTTTCGCTTGGTTGATTCTCCTCTGATACAGATAGGTAAAGATCGTCTGTCCGGTCACCTCGCGGAACAGCTTGGCCAAATAATACTTATTGAGATGCAGTGCATCTCCCAGTTGATCCAGATGAATATTATCTGTGTAACGGCTTTCAATGAAGGCGAGAATGCTCTGCACGATCTTTTCTTTCTCCTGCGGCGCCTCCATACGCTTGTTCATTTCCTCCTGACACATTTCATAAATGAACAGAAGAAGCTCGATAAAGGTCAGTCTCAGCCGGTGATAGGAGAATAAATCGGTTCGGCCGTAATGGCAGTGAAGGCGCTGCAGAAGCTCTTCCATTGCGGACTTGAGGTGACCGTTCAGACGAAGATGATGGTTTCTCAAAATTTGAAACGGCTTCAGCAGCTCCAGATTACGCGGTTTCTCCTCCAGTATATTTATGAAGAAAGGATCAAATGATAGATTGCTCCTTACGTATTCTTCACTCGGGTCTATTTTGGGACAATGCGGCGTCATTCCGTTCATCAGTATAAAATCGCCCGGAACCAGGTCGATGACCTGATCTCCCAACATATAGCTGCAGCGGCCGCTGTGAAAATAATAAATTTCATATTGGCTGTGGGAATGGAAAGAAGGCCGAATGATCGGCCTGTTGTTTCGATAGACAAATCCGTTAAGGAGCGGGTATGGATAAGAAGCGCTGGACATATGGATCCTCCCGATGAATGGCAGATTCCTTAAGACGGCAGCGATGAACAAATCTTGCCTGAATTTCCGCCGCGAAATCTATCCCGTTTGGGACTTATTATACTACAAATTCATCGGAAGGGGGCCATCATGGAGCTCCTGCTGCGAGCATAATCAATAATCGAGTTTGATTTCCCGACCTGTGCGGGCTGATTCGTAAATGGCCAGAATGAGCTTGACGGCTTTGCTCGCTTCTTCCCCGGTAATCATCGGGTCGCGGTCCTCCCGGATCGCTTGAATCAGATCATCGACCAGTACGAAATGGCCGTCGTTAGAAATATTCGTGGCACTGCTGCTGGCGGCCAAAGTTCCTTCTACCTGCGGGGCTTCCTCCTGGGAGTCGGCGAAGCTCCATTGCTTGATCCCGCTGTCTCCGAAGATGATCGTTCCGTTCTCTCCATGGATCTCGAAGCGTGTTTCCATTCCGGGATAAACGGAGGTCGTTCCTTGAATAACCCCGAAGGCGCCATTTTTATACTTGATGGCGGCAACAGCCGTATCCTCGACCTCAATCGAGCGAACGAGCGGCGCGGAATAGGCGAAGACCGACTCGACGTCCCCGACCATCCATTGAATCAAATCCACTCCGTGAACTCCCTGATTCATCAAGGCTCCTCCTCCGTCCAGCTCCCAAGTACCCCGCCAGCCGGCGCTCCGGTAATATTCCGGACTGCGGTAATATTTCAGGTAGGCATCGCCCAGCACCAGCTTGCCCAGCTTGCCTTCCTGAATCGCCTTGCGGGTTGCGATGGCAGCGGGAAAGGTGCGCCGCTGATAGACAACCCCGAGCTTGACCTGGCGCTCCCTTGCCGTGCGGATCATCCGATCCATTTTGTCAACGGTAATATCAAGCGGCTTCTCGCAAAATATATGCTTGCCTGCTTCGGCGGCAGCGATGGCAACCTCCGCATGCAGTCCGCTGGGAACGCAGATGGAAACCGCATCGATATCTTCTCTCTGCAGCATGATTTCGTAATCGGTATAAATGTCTTTAACGGAAAATTCCTCAGCGAGCTTCTTTGCTTTGGGCTTCTCTACATCAGCAATGGCTACCAGCTCGGCTTGCGGGTTGGACGTTATCGCCTTGGCGTGGAAGGGAGCGATCACTCCTGCGCCCACGATGGCAAATCTTAGCTTTCTCATGCCCATTCACCTCTTCAATAAGTCATTTGGCATCCTGTGAAGGATCTGATTCCTAGGGATAGCCTAGCACATCCGAATGGCCTTTACTTGATTCTCGTTAACCGGAATGACCATTCTTTTGACTATCGTTGGCCTGTTGATGTAATGTTGAAGTCAAGTGAAGGATTCAGTTATTTCCCGGATCTTTGAAGTGGATGGTGAACAGAACTCATGGCAGATAAACCAAGCCGTAAAACCTTTCATCTTCGGCTGGATGAAATGGTAAACCGATTAAAAGAAGATATTCTTACCTCCAAGCTGCAGACCGGAGATTATTTGCCTTCCGAGAAATCGCTCGGTGAGCAGTTCCATCTAAGCAACCGGTCCGTTCGTAAAGGGCTGGAGGTCTTAGTTCGGGAAGGGCTGATCGTAAAGGTGCCCAAAGTGGGCAACCGGGTGACTCGGCCCGACGATAGCGGGACATTAACGGTTAGGTTTGGCTATTATAAATCGATGGCTTATGAAGCTGATCTTCATCACCTCTTGACCTTGTTTCAGGAGCAATATCCGCAAATCCGGGTGCAGGCCGTTCCCATTGCGGGCGATGTCGGAATCAAGGAATACCTGGAGGCAGGCTTGCTGGATGCAGCAACCGTCAATTATCCGACCTATCAATCGATCCTGGATGGGAAGGAAAGGGATTGGCTGGAGGAGCAGACCCCCGATCCCTACATGTATCCTTACGTAACCCATGCTTTTACGGCAGACGGTTTACTCATGGCGAAGCCGTTTCTGTTCTCTCCACTGGTCCTGTGCTATAACCGGGAGCATATCCGGGCGAACGGGCTGCTTGAGCCGGACAGCGGCTGGTCCTGGCAGGATTTGTCGCAGGTCGCTTCCCAATTGACTCGGCCGAACGAAAGGCTGGGGTTTTATTTTCATTTGCAATCCCGCAATCGGTGGCCGGTCTTCTTGCTGCAAAGCGGAGGCTCGCTGCGTAAGGAACCGGACGGTCGGCCGATAATCTGCGGCACCGATTGGATGGAGGGATTTAAGGTTTGCCGCGACCTGATTGTCAATCAGCGGACTATGCCTATGTTCGACCAGGAGTCCGATGCTGAGGAATTGTTCCGGCAGGGCAAAGCTTCGATGATTTTGACCAGTTATTTCGCCATGAATAGGCTCAGAACGATGAAGGGGGATTGGGACATTGCCCCTCTCCCTCACCTTCGCAACGGCAAAACCTTGCTGCTTGTCATCGGGTTGATTGTGAATAGGAATTCTTCCCGCAAGGAGGCCGCCCGCAAGCTGATCGATTTCTTGACCTCATACCCTGCGCAATTGGCTGTGCGGAAGAACACATTAAGCATTCCCGCCCTGAAGCCGGCAGCCGAATGGACCGGCCCCGATTCCCATTACCGGCCGCAGAGATTTCATCTGTATCGGGAGGTAGCGCCGACCTTCAGCTTCTATGATGAGCTTGGATTGTCCAACGATGACATTGTGAGGATGACTCAGCAGGCCAAAATGTATTGGTCGGGGTTATGCGACGAACAGCAGCTGTGCGAGAGTCTGGAGCGATGCCTGAGTGGTTAGCGGCTTGAGAGCAGAAAATGCATTAGATATACACTAGTGGAGAAAATGAATATTTTGATTTATTTCCATACGGGATTGACATTCGTTTCTAGTCTACATTATGATGAGGTTGTGATAGATATAGGTCAAATATGACCCAGGTGATACATTAAGCCAAAGAAGGAGCTAGAGCAGATGAGCCAAATAGTAATGCTGGCGGGTAGTCAAGTGTTGAGCGGGATTTTTACGCCAAATCATTTGGACCAGCTTCGTCAGCTGGGAACGTTGAGGGAAAGCCAAGACAAGCACAGTCCGACTCCGGAAGAGGCGAAGGAATGGATTAAAGGGGCGGATATCGTTATTACAACTTGGGGCAGTCCGCGAATAAACGAGGAGATTCTTGCTTACGCGCCCGATTTGAAGCTTGTGATGCACGCAGCGGGAACCGTTAAAGGGATTGTCAGTCCCGAAATGGCGGCCAAGGGCATAAGGGTAAGCAGCGCCAATGGGGCGCTTGGGATCGGTGTAGCGGAGACCGCGTTGGGATTAACGATTACCTCGCTTAAGAACATGTGGCAGCTTGCCAGAAATACCAGGGAAGGCGAATGGAACAAAGATAAGGATAAAATCCGCGAGCTCTACGGGGTAACGATAGGAGTCGTGGGAGCAGGCCGGGCGGGCCGCCATTATATCCAGCTGATGAGAAATTTCCATGTCGACATCCTTCTGTATGATCCATTCGTAAGCCAGGAGGAGGCGGAAGCGATGGGAACGACGAAAGTCAGTCTGGAGGATTTGCTGGTTCGTTCCGATGTCGTTTCGATCCATGCCCCTTCAATTCCCGAGACGGATAAGATGTTTAACCGGGAAACGCTGGCTCTGATGAAAGATGATGCGGTACTGATCAATACTTCCCGCGGCAGTCTGATTGATGAGGATGCTCTTGCGGAGGAGCTGGAGAAGGGCAGGTTTACAGCCTGCATCGACGTGACCGATCCGGAGCCTCCCCGGCAGGACCATCCGTTCCGGCGTCTGCCGAATGTCATTCTGATTCCTCATATTGCCGGAGCGGTCAATAACGGAAAGCAAAGAATGGGACAATATTCCGTTGACGAAATCCGCCGTTTCCTCAACCGGGAGCCGATGGATGGCGAAGTGAATCTGCAGAAACTCCATACGATTGCTTAAAATAAATTGGGGCAGGTATATTAAAAATTTCTTTAATATACCTGTCTTTATTTTTTGAATACGTTATAATGGGAAGTAGAAAAAAAGATCACAAACGAATAGTAATAATCACAAACGATCATTTAAGGCTGGAATTGGATCAGGAGGTAACGGATGTTTGCGGAAGAACGGCAAATTAAAATAGTCGAGATGGTCAACCGCCAAGGGAAGGTGACGGTAGCCCAGGTGAGCAAAGCGCTGGGGGTTTCCCCGGTAACGGTCAGAAGAGATTTGGAGAGGCTGGAGGAGAAGGAGCTGCTCGTGCGAACCCATGGAGGAGCCATGGCCTTGAAGTCGGCTTTTCCGGAAACGGCCCGCGAGCTATCCTTCTCCGAGAAGGCGGGGGCTTACGCGGCGGAGAAGGAACGGATTGCCGAAGCGGCAGCGAAGCTCGTCGGGGATGAGGAATCGGTTCTGTTGACACCGGGGACCACGAATATGCTGCTTTCCCGCAAGCTGACGGGGAAGACCGATTTAACGGTCGTGACCAATGCGGTCAACATCGCCCTGCAGCTCGGAAGTCCTCCCGGATGGGACGTAATTCTGACCGGCGGCAAGCTGCGGGCCAAATCGTTTGCGATGGTCGGTCCGATAGCCGAACAGTCGCTGGCCAAGCTGAACGTCGACAAGCTGTTCATGGGGGTGGACGGGTTCGACTTCGCGGAAGGGCTGACGACTCCGAATCTGTTGGAGGCAAGCGTGAACCGGCAGATGATTGCTATTGCTAAGCAAGTCATTGTGGTGGCTGACCGCAGCAAGTTCGGCAAGGTGATGTTCTCCCACATCGCGCCGTTGGATGTTGTGCACACGGTAATTACCGACAAGCAGTTGTCCGATGAGGATGCTCGGCGGATCGAGGACCTCGGCATCGAGCTTATCCTCGTATAGAGAAACAGGCTCCAGACATGGCGCGCGGACAAAAAATCATTGTCACTCCGCCTGAATTGCAGTACAATATAAATGAAAGTAAACGAAAGCAAATTGTCACAAAAGAAAGATCGTTGGTCCGTCAGGCTAATTCCGGAACCTGTCTTTCCTATCCGCGAATAGCTGCCAATAGCATTCCGCTTGCATGATAGCAAAGCTGTAAAACCTTGTAACATTTCATGAGCAAGAGCACTGCATCACTTAATACTATAAGGGGGACTTATCATGCCATTAGTTTCATCCACTCCAATGCTTCAAGAAGCCAGAGCGAACGGCTACTGTATAGGAGCCTTTAACGTCCATACGCTGGAGATGCTTCAAGCGGTGGTAGAGGCCGCGGAGGAGACTCAATCTCCGTTAATTATTCAATCGACGGTAGGCACCGTCAAGCATCTCGGCCCCGAATATATTGCTGCGGCCGCCACGGTCGCCTCGAATCTGTCCAGCGTTCCGATTGCCCTGCATTTGGATCACTGCACCGATTTTGATTTGATCGTCCGCTGTATCCGCGCCGGATATACTTCCGTTATGATTGACGCTTCCAAGTTTCCTTTTGAAGAAAATGTGAGACAAACCTTGAAGGTTGTCGAGGTGGCCAAGGCGGCCGGCGTCAACATTGAAGCCGAGCTTGGCAAGGTCGGAGGCGTGGAAGACGATATCGTCGTGGCCGAACATGAAGCGCTGATGGCCGACCCGGACGAATGCGCCAAGTTTGTGGAACTGACCGGAGTTCCGACGTTAGCCCCGGCTATCGGCACGGCACACGGTATTTATAAAGGGGAGCCCAAGATCGATTTCGACCGGATCAAGCGAATTGCCGATAAAGTGGACGTGCCGCTCGTGCTGCACGGCGGATCGGGCATTCCGGAGGAGCAGGTCAAGCGCTGCGTATCCTTGGGAATGGCCAAGATGAATGTGGCTACCGAGCTTAGAATCGTATTCTCCGATGCAATTAAGGCCGTTTTCGCTGCCAATCCGGAGGAGAATGATCCGAGATCCTATATGGTGCCGGCCAAGAAGGCATTGAAGGAAGCGGCTATTGAAAAGATGCGTCTGTGCGGCTGCATTGGCAAAGCACGAGATTTGACGGGACGGTGAGCTAATGAACCGCCAAGACTTGATTGATCAATTTATCGGATTGTTCGGAGATTCCTCCGAATCAATCCGTTGTTTTTATGCACCCGGGCGGGTGAATTTGATTGGAGAGCATACGGATTATAACGGAGGCTATGTTTTTCCGGCAGCGCTAACCTTCGGTACTACAATGCTGATTCGGCCGAGGCAGGATCGGGAGATCCATCTTGCATCCGCTAACTTCGAGGTGCGCGGGACCATTGATTTGGATCAGGCGAAATATGTGCAGGAGGAGGACTGGATCAATTATCCGAAAGGAATTCTCGTTCATCTGCGGAAGAACGGTTATTCCTTCAGCGGCTATGACGTCTATTATTACGGCGATATTCCGAATGGAGCCGGATTATCCTCTTCTGCTTCGCTTCAATTGGTCACCGCTTTCGGATTCATGAGCATGGAAGGACATCCGATCGACAGGGTGGAGCTGGCGCTCGTCGCCCAGCGATCCGAGAATGAATTTCTCGGAGTGCAGTGCGGGATCATGGATCAATTTACCGTAGCCATGGGGAAAGAGGACCACGCCCTTCTATTGAAATGCAGCACCCTCGAATATGAGCACGTTCCTTTTGACAGTGAAGGCTATAAGCTCGTTATCGGAAATACGAACAAGCGCAGAGGACTGGTCGATTCGGAGTATAATACGAGAAGAGGCCAGTGCGAGCAGGCGGTACAAGAGCTGCGGGCGGAGTATCCCGGGCTCAAGCTGCTGGGAGAGCTGGATCTGGCTCAATTCCGGTCCTCTCAATCGCTGATCCGGGACGAGGCCGTTCGAAGAAGAGCGCAGCATGTCATTGAAGAAAATGACCGTGTGCTGAAATCCGTGAATGCCCTGAAGCGGAACGACCTGCAGCAGTTCGGCCGATTGATGACCGCTTCCCACAATTCCTTGCGTGATCTGTATGAAGTCACTTGCCTTGAGCTGGATGTCATGGTGGAAGAGGCTCTGAGGGTAGAGGGAGTGCTGGGTTCCCGTATGACGGGAGCAGGCTTCGGCGGCTGCACCGTATCGCTGGTCCGGGAGGATGCCGTAGACGGATTCATTGAGCGGGTAGGGGCCGCTTACCGCGAGCGCACCGGATTGGAAGCGTCCTTCTATGTGGGGAACATAGGCAATGGAGTGAGCGAGCTGTAATAAGGAATAACAGTACCAATTTCGTTGCGGCACAAACAGACTGATAGGGTACCTGGAATCTCACTCCCATCGGTATAGGTAAACGGGCTTAAGAGGTTATAGTGCCATGACGTATACAGAACGGAGGGAATACGCAAATGGCGGTATTGGTCACGGGCGGAGCCGGCTACATAGGCTCCCATACGGTTGCAGAACTTATTGATGCCAAGGAAGAAGTAGTCGTCGTCGATAATCTCAGTCAAGGACACCGGCAAGCGCTGCTGGGCGGCAAGCTTTATGTGGGAGATATACGCGATGCGGATTTCATGGAAACGGTGTTCAAGGAAAACGACATCGAATCCGTCATTCATTTCGCCGCATACTCTCTTGTTGGAGAGAGCATGCAGAATCCGGCCAAATATTACGACAATAACGTCTATGGTACGCAGCGCCTGTTGGAAATTATGAAGAAGTACGGAACGAGACGGATCGTCTTCTCCTCAACGGCAGCTACCTACGGCGAGCCGCAGACGGTGCCGATCGAGGAGACCGCACCGACACAGCCGACGAATACTTATGGAGAGACGAAGCTCTCTATGGAGAAAATGATGAAGTGGTTCGACGCGGCTCATGGCATCAAATATGTCGCGCTGCGTTATTTCAATGCGGCAGGAGCTCATCATAGCGGCCGGATCGGGGAAGACCATTCTCCGGAGACTCATCTGGTCCCGCTTATCCTTCAGGTTCCGCTTGGTAAGCGGGAGCATGTATCCATCTTCGGTGATGACTATCCGACTGAGGACGGTACTTGTATCCGGGATTACCTGCATGTATCCGATTTGGCGGATGCTCACCTGCTCGCTTTGGAGAGACTGCGCAGCGGCGGGGAGAGCTCGGTTTATAACTTGGGAAGCGGCAAAGGATTTTCCGTCAAGGAAATGATCGACGTGGCCAGGAAAGTGACCGGGCATCCGATTCCTGCCGTGCTCGAACCGAGGAGAGCCGGAGACCCGGCAGTGCTGATAGCTTCATCGGCGAAGGCCAAGCGCGAATTGAACTGGAGCCCGCGGAGGGACAATCTGGAAGAGATCGTAGAATCCGCCTGGAACTGGCATCGTCAGCACCCGGATGGGTTCACGGAATAGAAGGATCCGTTGTCAAGCTTAAAGCCGGTCTATGACCGGATGCGACCGGCTAAGTTACAATATTTATGATCATGTGAGGAAAGAAGGCAGGATCGATGCATAACAACAACGGCCACATAAGCAAAACGGAGGCAGCCCAATGGTTGGCGCGGCTTGTCCGCTTCGGGGAAGCGAAGGGGCTTATTGAAGAAGAGGATCGGATTCCTGTAACGAATGCTCTTCTCGATCTGCTGCAGATTGAGGAGCCTTGCGATGGTGACCTGGATACTTTATTTCCTCCTGAAGAAGATCTGGCTGGAGACAGCCCGATGCCGCTGCTGAATCCTCTCCTGGATTATGCTGCCGGGCAGGGGCTGCTGTCGGATAACACGGTGACTTATCGGGATTTGTTGGATGCCAGGATGATGGGGCTGCTGATGCCCCGGCAATCCGAGATCACCCGGGAGTTCTCCCGTTTGCTGGAGCAGAAAGGGCCCGAAGCGGCGACACATTGGTTCTACAGCCTTTCCAAGCATTCCAATTATATCCGGATGGATCGGATCCGCCAGAATGAATATTGGCAGGCATCGACAGACTATGGCGATTTGGAAATAACGATCAACCTGTCCAAACCGGAGAAGGACCCCAAGCAAATTGCGCTGGAACGGAGCATGCCGCAGAGCCGGTATCCGAAATGTCTGCTCTGTGCGGAGAATGTCGGCTATGCCGGGAGGGTCAATCATCCGGCCAGACAGAACCACCGGATCATTCCGGTGAAGCTTGCAGGCCAATCCTGGTTTTTTCAATATTCTCCTTATGTCTATTACAATGAACACTGCATTATTTTAAGCGGACAGCATGTTCCCATGAAGCTGACTAAGGATACCTTTATCCGGCTGGCGGAATTTACTGAGCAGTTTCCGCATTATTTCATCGGGTCCAACGCCGACCTGCCGATCGTGGGCGGTTCGATTCTCAGCCACGATCATTTTCAAGGGGGACGTCACCGGTTCGCGATGGAGGTGGCCGCGCGCGAGGAGGAATTCGTACATCCGCGCTATCCGGGCATCCGGGCGGCCATCGTGAAGTGGCCTATGTCGGTGATCCGCATTTCCGGCCCGAATTCCGGAGAGTTGACTGATTTAGCTTATACGCTGCTGGAAGTCTGGCGGGGGTACAGCGATGAATCCGCCGATATCCTTGCGTTCAGCCGGGAGGAAGACGGTACACTTACCCCTCATAACACCATCACACCGATCGCCCGCAGGAATGCCCAGGGGGAATGGGAATTCGATCTGGTGCTCCGCAACAATCGAACGTCTCCGGAGCATCCGCTGGGAATATTCCATCCTCACCGGGAATTGCATCATATTAAGAAGGAGAACATCGGGCTGATCGAGGTTATGGGACTCGCCGTTCTACCCGGACGCTTGCAGCAGGAGCTCCGCATGATCAGCGGCATCCTTAGCGGGCAAGCTCCAGTGGCAGAATGGCCGGAAGGGCATCCCCTGCAGCCGCATCAAGCTTGGATCCGGCAGCTGGCACAAGAGCATGGAACGCGGATGAGCGAGGCGGAAGCGGCTGCCGTCCTTCGGCAGGAGGTTGGCCGAAAGTATATGCAGGTACTCGAGGATGCGGGTGTGTTCAAACGGAATAGCGCAGGCAAGGACGCTTTTCGCAGCTTTATGTTCCATGCCGGGTTTGTGCTCCGATAAAACGACCGATAGCCGCACAGACGGGGCGACGAAGTTCTTTACGGCCCCTTTGTGTGCAGCCAACCAGCAATGCTATAGTTCAAATAAATACGATTACTCAAGGTGCTACGCAACGAAGAAGCTTATGCACTGAACAAAGAAGGGTGGACCATGATAACAACAGTAACGCTCAATGCGGCGATTGACAAAACATATTACGTAGACCGGTTTGAATTGGGGAAAGTGACGAGAGTTCCGAAAATGCATGCTCTTCCGGGAGGCAAAGGCATCAACGTAGCCAGAGTCATCCATCTGCTCGGGGAATCTTCACTTGCAACCGGATTCATTGCCGGCAGCAATGGCCGATTCATCGAGAAGAAACTAACCGAGCAGGGGATCTCCCATGATTTTGTCACGATTGAAGGCGAGTCCCGTATTTGCTTGAATATTATTGATCGTTCTTCAGGGGAATCTACCGAAATTTTGGAGCAGGGACCGACTGCGGCCCAGATGGACCAGACAGCGATGGAAGCGAAGGTGAAGGAGCTGGCGGAGCGTTCCGGCATATTATGCTTCTCCGGCAGTCTGCTTGCAGGGGTGCCCACGGACTTCTATGCCCGCTTGATCGCAACGGCGAAATCAGCCGGGGCCAAAGTTTTTCTGGATACGAGCGGGGACGCCCTTCTTGCCGGCATCGAAGCAGTGCCGTATTTCATTAAGCCTAACGAGGACGAAGTGGCCAAGATCATCGGTCATCCGCTGGAGAAGGAAAGTGATTTGTATGACAGTGTTCAAGGGCTGATGGAGCGGGGGATAGCCTGTGTGGTTGTGTCACTTGGCGAGAACGGCTCG
The DNA here is from genome assembly GCF_051966115.1 of Paenibacillus sp. SAFN-117. Lineage (NCBI taxonomy): Bacteria > Bacillati > Bacillota > Bacilli > Caryophanales > Paenibacillaceae > Paenibacillus > Paenibacillus sp. SAFN-117. The sequence goes on along the minus strand of NZ_JBQCLK010000030.1, from coordinate 58,509 downwards.
TTGGCAGGAGTGGAAGGACAATTATACCGCGTTAAAGCTCCCCGCATTGAAGCGGTTAATACGGTTGGCTGCGGAGATTCCTTCGTTGCCGGCATGGCCGTAGGTGTAGCCCGCGGTCTGCCTGTTGAAGAATGCCTTCGTCTGGCCACCGCCTCGGGTTCGGCTAACGCTTTGACGGAAGAGGCCGGTAACGTGCGGCTGGATGATGTGCAAAGGCTGCTCGCCGAGGTTAGTATCGAGCTTCTGTAATCTCCGGGATTCTGGGGTTGAGATACGTTCTTCGGCCGGATGAACCGGAGGATTGATTATAGAGGAGGGTGAAATTTCATGAAAGCTCTTTATTTTGGGAATATGTTTTCACCTTTCTCTTTTTCTTCAAGCAAAAGAATGGTAATATGGACTAAAGTACTGTCGGATGAAGACCGACATTTGTCATTTTGGGGGGGCAGGACACTTGTTGAAAAGAACATTGGTCGGATTGCTGCGGAGCCACGAGCAAACAGGAGAAAAAGCGAAAGATCCTTTGTTAAAAACAAGGTACTACAAGCTTTCCAAAGACAAGCTTTGGGAAGAGGTCGTAAGTACGCTCAAGAAAATCAACGGGTACAAAATTCTGCATGAAGTCCCTAATGTCGGGGAAATCGTGGTCGAGAAGAAAACGATTACGGGACGTCGGCAGGACATTACCCTGACCCTGTTTGCCATCACTCCGGTTAAAAGCGCCGTCGATATCTATTCCGCTTCCCGCGGGTCGCTCGGGGACCTTGGCTCCAATTACCGGACTATCCTCGATATTTACAATGCGTTGGATCGCAGGCTGTCGGCTTATAAAATTTCTTGAGCCGGCCGCCGGCCGGCTGGACCCCAGCGGCATCTGAGTATACGAAAAGCGGGGGAAAATTCGTTTTCCCCCGCTTTTCGTATGGAATTTATCGCAATCAGACCAGTTTCTTGACGGCTTCGATAGCCGCTTCATAGTTAGGATGCTCGGTCATCTCACTCAGGTATTCAACATATTGGATCTTGTTGTCCGCATCGAGAACGAAGATAGAGCGCATCAATAATTGAAGCTCTTTGATCAGCACGCCGTAGGCTTCGCCAAATGAGCGTGTTTTATAGTCGGATAAGGTGACCACTTTATCCACACCGGCCGCGCCGCACCAACGGGCTTGAGCCATCGGCAGGTCTACGCTGACTGTAAGGATGACGACGTTGTCTCCCAATTTGCCGGCCTCTTCATTGAATCTGCGGGTTTGCGCATCACAGACGCCGGTGTCCAGAGAAGGAACGACACTGATCAGCTTGATTTTGCCCGCATAGTCGGACAAGGAAGCCGTATCAACAAGACTTTGGTTAAGAGTGAAATCAGGAGCCTGATCTCCCACCTTTAATTCGCTGCCGATCAGAGTAATCGGATTGCCTTTCAAAGTTGCGGCATTGGCGCGTTCTTGAGCCATAATGAACAATTCCTCCTTTAGGGAAACCTAAAATTTGGCTTTTGCTTCATCCTATTATAATATGAGTAATTGATACTTGTCCAATAACGAACATGTAAAGACGCTTAATAGCGGGCTTGTGCTGACGGCGGGAACGGCTGGGTCCGGGGAAAGGGTAGGGAATGGAAAAGTGGAGCTTAGACAATTGCATTATTTTGTTAAGGTAGCCAAGAAGCAGCATGTGACGCAGGCATCGGAAGAGCTGCATGTTGCGCAATCGGCAGTAAGCAGACAAATTCGTCAGCTGGAGCAGGAGCTGGGGGTCACTCTCTTTGTGCAAAAAGGGAGGAACCTGCAAATAACTCCGGTCGGCAAGCTGTTTCTGTCCCGGATTGAAGAAATATTAAACGAACTGGACCGGGCAGTGGTGGAGGTCAAGGAATTTCTGGATCCTACACGCGGCGAGATCAGAATCGGCTTCCCGCACAGCTTGGGTATAGCCTTGCTGCCAACCGTCATAGCCAAGTTCCGACAGCACTACCCTGATGTTAAATTCAAGCTGAGACAGGGAACTTTCTTCAGCCTCATTCGTGATGTGATCGAAGGCGAAATCGATCTTTCGTTCATCTCCCCGTTCCCCGAATCTCATAACTATGTATCGGGAGAAATTCTGCTGACGGAAGAATTGTTCGGAATTCTTCCGGATACCCATCCTCTGGCGGGGGAGGCTACGATCCGGCTGGATCAATTGAAGGACGAACCGTTCGTTATGTTCAGCGATGCCTACTCGCTTAGAACGATCGTTCTGCAAGCCTGCAAGAAGGCGGGCTTCGTCCCCCAAATCGGCTTCGAGGGGGAGGAGACGGATACGATTCGCGGGCTGGTCGCTGCCGGCCTGGGGGTCAGCTTGATGCCCGAGATGGCTCTGATGGAAACTTCCAAGCTGCAGCCGGCCAGGGTTCGTGTCATTGAGCCGACGGTTACCCGGACGATCGGCCTGATCCGCCGCAAAAGCGAGAAGCTGTCTCCCGTCGTGCAGGCCTTCCGAGAATTCTTGCTGGACTACTTCGGCCATGATCGGAACCAGTAAAGGACATGAGCACAGCGCTGTCCGTAAGTCATTGAAGATTATGGGACCGCCCTGTTTCGCCAATTGAAAAGCAAAAAAAAGCCGTCTCTTATGTAAATTGGAAGGATCACCAACCATTTACAAAAAAAGGAGACGGTTTCTTTGTATACACCATAATTTTTGCCAAATGATGAGCGTGAAGAGGACATTCCGGAGAATCACCTCATGCATGTGATTGAACGATACTGTAAATCGCTAGGAAGACCGAATAGCTATGTGGCGGCCTGTCCAGGCTCTCAGCAAACATAGAGCATTATTTCTTAAGCTGCATGACGCCGCTGCTGCGCTTCCCGGTAGATTTGCGGGTAATCAGGTGAGTAGGCAGCAATATTTCCACATGAACTTCTTCCGGATGCTGAATGCGCCACATCAACTGGGAGAAGGCTTTATGGGCAAAACGGCTGAGATCGATGTCGATCGTTGTAATCTTAGGAACGGACATTTGGGAGAAATCGCTGTTGTCGAAGCCGCAGACGGAAATGTCTTCGGGGATCCGGAAGCCTGCTTTTCCCAAGGAGGAGCAGACGAAGAAACCGTACCCATCGTTCAGACAAAACCAGGCGTTCGGCTGCCGATCGAGGGAGGTGACCAGTTCGTCAATAAGCTCCCCGTCCTCCTGCACATCGATAAACATGCGCTCCGCTTGGGGCTCGATGCCGTGCTCCCTCAGAGCCAGCATATATCCTTCCCACCGTTCCTGGTAACTGGGCGAAAAATTGACATTCCCGATGATGGCGATATCCTGATGGCCGAGGTCCAGGAGATGCTTGACAGCGGTGTAAGCGCCGAACCGGTTGTTAGTGAGAACCGCATCCGCTTGAATCAGCGGGTGATGATGATCGATGAGCACGGTCGGTATCCCCTGGTCGATCACCTTATTGATATAATCCGTACTAATATGCGACAGAATGAGGATGCCGTCCACATTATAGTTATCGATAAAGGAGGGCAGGACTAAGCTGTCCCTTGCAGCCGGTGTAATCGATTGGATCAACAGATTGATACCGTGTCGTTGTGCTTCGCTTTCGATGGCAAGGTAAATCTGTCCGAAGAAGTTTTGCATCGAAAATGCGAATTCCGAGGCAATAAGCCCGATAGTCTTAACCTGCTGTCGGTCTGACGGCCTCGTTTTTTTCTTATAGCGGTAACCCATTTCCTCGGCGGTTTTAATAATTTTCTGCCGTGTTTCCTCACTTACCCCGTCCTTGCCTGAGAGCGCTTGGGAGACCGAGTTTTTGGATATGTTCATGCGATCGGCAATATCCTGCATAACGACTTTTTTACGCATAATTAAAAACCTCTCTCTGCAACCTAACCCTTCATTTGCTTGTAACGTTACAAAATACACTATACAGGAGAATCGCTGTATTGTAAATCGAAAACGCTTTTTTGCAGAAAAAAGTACGGACAAATTTACAAAATATTAATTGACAGCGTTGCCAGTTAAGGTGATAATGATTTTGTAATGGACAAATCAACATTACAAACTGGATTACTATTTTACGTGTAATGTTGAGTTTCGATTCTTTGCCACTTAGCAGTGGGAAGTCGACTATCTTTAAAGAAGGTGGAGATGGCGGACAGATAACAATAGTCACGTAGAACATTGGAAGGAGCCTTGAATAAGCCGTCGTTGGTCTTATAAGGTTCAACAAGGCAGCCGGGTGGCTGTTTGGGATGATGTTTTTGAATGGCTGTTAGGTAAATTGATTTTACAGGGGGCGAGTCAATTGAAACCATTTTCCTTATTTAAGTCTGTTTGTGCAATTATTCTTACTCTCGCGATAACCGCATGTTCTTCCGGAAGCGGCAGCGGTAATGGAGACAGCGGCGGCGGAGGCCAATCGTCCGGAGAAGGTAGCGGCAAGGTTACAATCCGGCTGGCTACATGGGCGGGGGCGGATGAAGCTAAAGAACTGCAGCAGATACTCGACAAGCTGAACAATCAATCATCTACATATCAAATTATTCAAGATTCCAATCCTGCAGAATATGATACCCGTCTTCTGACCCAGCTTACTGGGCAATCCGGGCCCGATCTGTTCTGGATAAGCGCGCAGCGGGCCGCACAGTTCTCTTCTCAGAATGTGATGCTGGATATAACGGAGCGTCTTAAAGGGTCGGATCATCCCGCGGCCAATACAGAGGATTATTATGAAGCTTCACTGCAGCCTTTCACATATAAGGACAAGATCTACGGGCTTCCTTGGCTGCAGCAGCCTATTATGCTGTATGTGAACAAAGCTCTGTTCGATGAAGCGGGCATCGACTATCCCGACGAGTCTTGGAACTGGGATGACTTTATCCATGCAGCCAAAAAATTGACCAAGGATACAAGCGGAGCAACAGCGGATGATCCTGCGTTCAACGCTAATGCGGTAGCTCAATGGGGATTCACGGTCAATGGCTGGCCGCCGGTCCAAATGTTCATTTGGCAGAATGGCGGGGAGGTAATTACGGAGGATTTCCGGGAATCTCCGATCGATTCTCCCGAGTCGCTGGAAGCTTTCCGATTCTATGCTGATTTGATTAACGGCCCGCTGACTCCTTCCCAGCAGGTTATTCGCGACCGCGGTTTCGATCAGATGTTCAGAAGCGGTCAGGTAGCAATGTTTATGGGAGGTGCAGCCGACGATCTGGATTCAACGATAGATCATGTGCAGGCCTATCGGGTGCCGGCGGGGCCGGGAGGAATTAAAGCGACATTCGGCGATATTCTGGGCATGGGGATCAATGCCAAGACGAAAAATCCGGATGCAGCTTTCGAAGCCTTGGTCGATCTTACCGATGCGATTCATCATTGGAAAATCATGCCGCCGCGAACCTCGCTTGCCGATCTGAAGAAGCTGCAGGAAATGCATCCTAAGAAGTCTCACTCGTTAAAGGCGATAATTGCATCGATGGAGCATGCAAGGCCTTATCGGTACTTTGCGAATTATCCGGATTGGGACAATATATTCTGGAATCAGTTGATGGATCCGATAGTCAATGCGGGCACGGATCCGGAGGAGCTCATTCCGCAGGTGAAGAAGCTGCTGGATGGCGTGTTAAACAAATAGCCGAGGTTCATAAATGGAAAGGGTGGGAGGCAGTTATCGTTTCTGCCTCCTATTCTTGCTAGACAACAAATGGCCAACACATGACTTTGACGATCGAAAGGAGGCGGCGCTATGGAAAACTACACGGCAACGTTGATGCGCTGGCTGCTTGTTCCAGTGTGCTTGTTTGCTATTGCCGGCGCCCTCTATTTTATCTTTCTGAAGCTGGGCTGGAGGAAGCGGCAGGCTATGGGCGTAGCGCTCGTTTCCCCTTGGATGGTCGGCTTTCTGATTTTTACCGCCTATCCTTTGCTTAATTCCCTGTATTTAAGCTTTACCGACTCCAGCTTATTTGGGAAGGCCAATTGGGTAGGGCTGGATAATTATATTTACTTGTTCACGAAGGATATCGAGTTCTGGCCTTCGATCCGGATTACTTTGCTGTACGCCGCTTTATCGCTGCCGATCGGGGTAGTCGGTGCGCTGCTGGTAGCGATGCTGTTGAACAACAAGATCAAGGGGATCGGTACGTTCCGAACGATTTATTTCCTGCCGGCCGTCCTGCCCGAAGTGGCTGTCGCGCTGCTCTGGAGATGGATGTTTAACAGTGAATCGGGCATTATCAATTACTCCCTTTCGCCGTTCTTTGCGCTATTCGGGATGGACAAACCCAATTGGTTCGGGGACCCGAATTACGTTCTTGGCGCCTTCATCATTATGAGCGTGTGGGGGATTTTCGGGACGAATACCGTTGTCTTCCTGGCCGGTCTGCAGGGAGTTCCGAGATCCTTGTATGAGGCGGCGGAAATCGATGGAGCGAACGCGTTGGCGAAGTTCCGGCACATTACCGTTCCGCAAATTTCGCCTGTCATTTTGCTTCAGGTGGTTATGGGGATGATTGGCGCGCTGCAGATTTTCACGATTGCGATGTTTGTCCGGCCAACCTCGGCCGCAGGCAAATTCATGAACCAGCTTGTGTATGAGCGGGGCTTCGCTGCTCTGCACATGGGCGAAGCTTCAGCAATCGCCTGGGTGCTGTTCATTATCATCCTCGTGCTTACGCTTCTGGTCTTTCGCTCAACCCCGGCCTGGGTTCACTATGAATCCGATATGCGGAAATAGGAGGTGATGTCGTGTTGAATGGAGCTTATGCCGTAACCGGGTCCTTGTCCAGAAAAAGCCTAAACCGAATAAAACGGACGCTCATTTATGCAGTCGTTACCTTATTGGCAGCGGTCATTCTCGTTCCTTTCTTCTGGATGCTGTCCACCGCGCTGCAGGCAGATGGAGATATTTTCGCTTGGCCGCCGCAGTGGTTTCCCGATCCGCCGCAATGGCACAATTTTATTGATGCGTGGACTGCCATGCCGTTCAACCGTTACTTAGTGAATACGTTGTTTATCGTCACGCTTGGAATCATCGGGGAAATGGCGAGCGCCACTATCGTGGCTTACGGCTTTGCCCGGTTCCGTTTTCCGGGGAGCGACTTCATCTTTCTAGTGCTGCTTGCCACCATGATGCTTCCTTTTCACGTGACGCTCATTCCGACGTTTCTAATTTGGCAGAAGCTAGGGCTAACCGGACAGTTCGATCCTCTCGTACTGCGCTCCTGGACCGCTTGGGGTCCGTTCTATATCTTTCTCTTGCGGCAATTTTTTCTGACGCTGCCGCGCGAGCTTGATGATGCGGCGGAGATAGACGGAGCCAATACGTTCCAAACGTTTTATCACGTCATGCTGCCGCAGATCGTTCCCGCATTACTGGCTGTGGCGATCTTTGCTTTTCGCGGGTATTGGAACGACTTCCTCGGTCCGCTGATCTATTTAACCAATATGGAGCTCTACACTTTAAATGTCGGAATGTATTTCTTTATGGGCGGAGTCAATGAAGCGCCTCAGTGGAATTATTTGATGGCCATGTCGACGCTCGTGGCCCTGCCGGTTATTGTGCTGTTTTTTGCCGCTCAGCGTTATTTCATAGAAGGTATTACTTTTACCGGAATTAAAGATTAACACAATAGATAGAGAAACCCGATGATAAGGAGGATACTTGTGGTAGAACCATGCCAAACAACAATGCAGCGCTGTCGGCTCAATCCTTTGATTACTCCGGGCGATATTGTGCCTTCGTTTCCTGAATGGGAGGTGCTTGGCGCCTTTAATGCAGGAGTTGCGCAGATTAATGATGAAATCATTCTATTGCTGCGTGTAGCGGAATCCCCCCGGCAGATGGATCCGAATCACTTATTGGTTCCCGTGCTGGACACGGATGTCTGCGATGGCGGTAAGGGCACACGAATGAAGACGGTAAAGCTCGACAGAAACGATCCGAATCTCGACTTTAGCGATCCTCGCGTTGTTCGTGACCGGGACGGCCGCACCCTGTATTTGACGTCCATATCGCATCTGCGGGTTGCCCGCAGCCGCGACGGCGAGCGTTTTACGATAGAGGAAAGCCCTAGTATAATGCCGGAAGGCCGGGCAGAGTGCTGGGGTATCGAGGATCCGCGCATTACTTTCCTCGATAACCATTATTACATTACTTACAGCGCGGTATCCGATAAGGGCGTCGGCGTCGGGCTGCTATCCACCCGGGACTTCGTCCGATTCCAACGGGAAGGGCTGATTTTGGCGCCGACTAACAAAGACGCCGTCATCTTTCCCGAGCGGATTGAAGGGCGTTATTACATGCTGCACCGCCCGGTTCCGGAAGGAATCGGGGCGCCTGAAATGTGGCTTGCCACTTCTTCGGATCTGAAGCATTGGGGGGATCATCAGTTTTTAATGGGATTAAGGGACGGATTGTGGGACGATCAGCGCATCGGGGCAGGCTGTGTTCCTATCAAAACCGATGACGGCTGGCTTGTCCTCTATCACGGGGCCGACCGGGCTAACCGGTATTGCATGGGGGCCGCTCTGTTGGATCTTCGGCAGCCGGGCCGGGTCATCGCCCGTCTGAAAGAACCTGTTTTATTTCCCGAGGCACCATATGAAATCAGTGGTTTCTTTAACCAGGTCGTATTTGCGTGCGGTGCTGTGGTGCGTGATAATCGAGTTACGATGTACTATGGCGTTTGTGACGAATCGATGGCCAGTGTAACTTTTGAACTGCAGCCGTTAATAAACCGATTAAAGGATCAAAGCGATCAATAATAGACTTGAAAGGAAAATCGGAGACAATGGGTGAATTAAAAAACAGCGGATTAAAATCGTGTTCTGTTCTGCTTGAAGCCTTCAGAAAAGGGGAAAGCAAGCCCTATAACGCTGAAAAGCTGCTTTTTGGCGGGGTAGGCGACCGGGACGTCTACAATATATCCGCTCCTTTTGAGGACGATGGAGAAATGGTCATAGCGGGAAGGGTGGAAGAGCGGAATAGCGAGGCTTCCGAAATTTACTTTTTTGTAATGCGCGATGGCCGCTGGGTACCGCGGGAGGGGGCTCCCGGCTTTGAGCTCCAGGACCCGTTCTTCACAAAAATTTCCGGGGAGCTGATTTTCGGCGGTGTAGAGACGTTTCCACATCCGCAGCGTGAAGGGGAGTTAAGCTGGCGGACCGTATTTTACAGAGGGAAGAAAGTGGCCGATTTGAAGCCGTTCTTTAGCGGTCCCGACCAGATGAAAGATTTGCGCTTAGTGCAGCTGCAGGATGGTAAGATCGGTATCTTCACCCGCCCACAGGGAGACAAAGGAGGGAGAGGCAAAATAGGCTTCACGAAGATCAATTCCCTCGATGAGCTGTCTCAAGAAGTGGTTTTGCAGGCTCCTCTTCTGCAAGGGCAATTTTCTGATGAAGAATGGGGGGGAGGCAACGAGGTTCACCTGCTCTCCAACGGTTTATTAGGCATACTGGGCCATATTGCACAGTTTGACGAACGGGGGGACCGTCATTATTATCCGATGATATTCGTGTTTGACCCGCACACCGAAACACATTCCGATATGGAAATTATCGCAGAGCGTGCCAACTTCGTAGAGGGCCCTGCCAAGCGCCCCGACCTGGTCGATGTTGTTTTTAGCGGCGGGCTGATTCGTCATTCGGACGGCACAGCGGATTTATATGCAGGCATCAGTGACGCGGAAGCACAGAAGGTGACGATCAAGGATCCGTTTGCCGGATATGAACGCCAGACAAAGTCTAAATGACCTATGTTCAAATGATAAAAAAGAAAGAGCGAGAGTTAGTGGACAACCACTAGCCTCGCTCTTTATTATAGAATCTTTTAACCGCTATGCCGGTTAAGGCGGTTATTCATTGCGGCTGTTAAAAATGGCGATGTATTTAAGCAGCTCGAGGACGGAGATCAATGCGGCGGCGACGTAGGTCAGCGCAGCGGCATTCAGTACCTTGGCGACTCCCGTTTCTTCCTCGTTCGTGATGAACCCTTCGGCCACCATCAAGCTGCGTGCCCGGCTGCTGGCGTTGAATTCAACCGGCAGAGTAACAAGCTGGAACAGGACAGCTGCCGAGAAGAAAATAATCCCGACAAGCAGCAGGAAATTAAATTGTTGAAAGATTATTCCGGCAATGATCAACAGCGGTGCAATCCCGGAGCTAAAGTTGACGGCCGGGAACATCCGGTGGCGCGCTACCAGCATCGGGTATGCTTCTTTATGCTGGATAGCATGACCAACCTCGTGGCATGCGACCGAAACGGCGGATATGGAATTTTCGTAATAAACCGGTTCGGAAAGGCGAACCACACGATTAATCGGATCGTAATGGTCGGTTAATGCTCCACGAACGGGTTCGATCGGCACATCATGCAGCCCGTTGGCATCCAGCATTCTCCGGGCAGCCTCATAACCGGTCAGGCCATACGTTGTCGGTACTTCGGACCACTTCCTGAAGGTGCCCTTAACCCGGAAGGAAGCCCAGATGGACAGACCGAAGGCAGCCAAAATCAAAAGGTCCCATGGGTAGTAGAAGAAGAACATACACAATCCCCCTGTTTATAGGATATAACGAAAAAAGATGAACCGATAAGTTCATAACGTTCGAAAAAGCTTGGCCTGGCAGCTCATACTAAGGCTTCAGTATGTCTGGAACAGCCGTTATAGAAGAGGGCCTTTGCCGAGTAAGAGCAGGAGAGCTTCGATGACGGCGGCGCTCTGCGGAGTCAGAAGTTTGTACAAATTCTTGGCCTGGTTCGGCTTGAGCTGGTCAATCAGAGGACTGAGCTCCTTGACTTCCTTCTCCAATTGCTGCATCTGCAGCTGCAGAGCGGCCAGCCTGTCATTCACTTGCTCGTCATTGCTGACCTTATTGATCAAATCAAGACTGCTCTTGATCTCTTCCAAGGTGAATTTCTCTCTCTTCATACTTTCAATACGTTTCAAACGGTTTAAGGTTTCATAGCTGTAATAACGATAATTGCTGTTCGACCGCTTCTCCGGAGAGATGAGCCCAAGCTTGGTATAATAATCAATTGTTCTTTGGCTGACATTCGCCATTCTAGCGATTTCTCCTATGCGAAATAGCTTGTTATCCCCATCCGGTTTTCCCCCTTTTCTAATATCTTCTATGCTTCATGATACATGAATATGAACCATACAGTCAAACGTTATGCTTTTGAATAAAGTGTGAATTATTTGGGGGTATACCCGCCGTTTTCCGTATTATTTATCCTGGTGGGACTACGGCGGTTAGCTCACCTTGGCGTCGGGCTTGATCAGGAAGAAAACGAGCCCCAGCGCCACTAATGATAAGGCGGACACCGTAATAAATACAATGGAATGGGATTTCTCCATCATCCATCCAAACAGGGGGGGACCGAAGGCAACGCCTAGAAAGCGCAGGCTATTGTACATGGATGTGATCATTCCGCGTTCCGACTTGGATACGGCGCCAGTTATCATTGTATTCAGACAGGGAAGAAGCAGGCCTGTGCCGATGCTGCTTAATGTAAGCAATCCGATGAAAATGTAGATATTGTTAAACAGAAATATCGTGAGCGCCAATGAAACCGTCATTAAGACGAGTCCGATATTCATCAGCCATCTCATCAATATGCCGTTCTTCTTAATAACACTCCCGGTCGTATACGAGGTAATCACCATGCCTAACAGCGGAATGGCCAGCACGAGACCTTTCACCACCCCGTCGATGGAATAGGGGGGTTCTTCCAGTATGTTAGATAAATAAAACAGAACTCCGAACAGGATAAAAAGCGCCAGGGAGCCCGCGAAGAAGGCGGTGACCAGCCAACTGGCCTTTTCTTTCATAATGCCGCCTATTTTCTGCGCATAGGCTTTGAATTTTAACGGTTCCTTCTCCCTCGCCGGTTCCTTGATCAACCAGATGACCGAAACGAGGGAAATGAAACAGAACACCGGAAAGGCGAAGAAGGCGGCGTACCATATGATTAAGGCCAGAAGAGAACCGATGATTGGACTTACCACTTTGCCTATGCCGTTGGAAGCTTCCGTCAAGCCAAGTACCTTGCTCTCGGTTGCGCCGTCATAGAGGTCGCCGACCAACGCCATTGCAATGGAGGCGGTGCCCGCTGCGCCGATTCCCTGCAGTGCCCGGGAAACGATAATAACCCAATAGGATTCCCAGACTGCTCCGAAGCCTGCGAGAATCCCCGCAGCTCCGTACAAGGTCAAGGAGGGGATAATTACGGCTTTGCGGCTGAAGCGGTCCGATAAATAACCGGAGAAGGGAATGACCAGACCGGCCGAAACGGAGAACAACGTAATGACCAAGCTGCTTTGGAACTGCGATATCCCAAGCTCCCGCTCCATATCGGGCAGGATGGGAACAAGCATGGAATTTCCCAGAACCAAGACAAGGGGGATGGAAGCAATGGCGAAAAATTCCCAAAAGCTCCCTTTGGATTTGCCGCCGTTCTTTTTACGTTTTTTGGGACGGGAAACAGGTTCTTCTATGTCGCTTTCGAAGGTGATATCCAAAGTGTTCGGCTTAGTTTTTTCCATCTTGGGGCTCCTCTACAGTGTTGTAATGATTTTACTTTTCCCGCCATGGACCTGATTCATTCCGGAGGCCGGAAGCCAAAAAGTTCAAACATTTGTACCGCTTTATGAATGGAAAAGAAGGCAATTTGGGATATTATTAGGTATACCCTAGTTTAGAAATGGATTTGAGATAATGAAAAGAAATTGGATTGTGTTGATCGGAATTGTTATCTTATCCGGGTTGGCCATTTATCAGAATCTTGCGGCGAAGGATAAGGAAGTGATTTTGCCGACGGAAACCGCTCCGAAGCCGGAGTTTCTGGCGCCGTCTTTCAGCCTCCAGGGATTGGACGGACAGACATATAATGTGGGCGGGGCGAGGGATAAGCCGTTGTTCCTGAATTTCTGGGCCTCCTGGTGCGGACCCTGCGAGATGGAAGCGCCCGACTTGAAGAGGTTATACGACAAGTATTCAGATCAATTGGATATGTACGCAGTCAACATTACAAGAAACGATAAGCTGGAGAATGCCAAGAAGTTCGTGGAACGGCATGAATTTACTTTTCCGGTTCTGCTGGACGAAGAGGGCAAGGCAAGCGAGCTCTATCAGTTTTATTTCATTCCGACAAGCTTCCTGATCGACCGGAACGGAGTCATCGCTGAGGTGATTAATTTGGTCGAGCCCAAGGAGCTGGAGCGCAAAATTAAAAAGCTGATCGATCGCTGAACAGACTTATGAACACCTATAGCAGCACGAAAAAAGCTGTCTGCCGGGAAGAGGTAATCTTCGCGGCGGACAGCTTTATTTAAATATAAGAAGGTATAAGTTAGTTACACCTTATACCTGTTCTTATGTTTCATCGGTAAACGCGCCTGTCCAAAGGACGACGATAACCGTTTAACCTTGGGGTAGTTTAGTGGTTAACGAGACCGAGCCGTGTCGGCGGTTGGGAATTCGCAGGCTCCAGCGGTTGTTTGCCGATCAGTGCGTAGCGCATACTATCGACAAGAGCATCCCAGCTCGCTTCGATGACGTTCTCGGAGACGCCGATTGTGCTCCACTTGGTGTTGGCGTCGGAAGATTCAATAAGCACCCGGACCTTGCTTGCGGTCGCATCCTTCTCGTTGATGACCCGGACTTTGTAGTCGGACAGGTGCATGTTCCGGATTTCCGGATAGAACTGCTCCAGAGCTTTGCGCAATGCGTTATCCAGTGCGTTCACCGGGCCGTTGCCTTCGGCGGCCATATAGACGGTGTTGCCGTGCATATTCAGCTTGACGATCGCTTCCGATGCCACCTTGTGATTGGCATTCTTCTCGACCAGGATCTTGAAGGAATCCAACGTGAAAATTTCCTCCAATTCACCGAATTCTTGACGGAGCAGCAGCTCCAGAGAAGCATCCGCTCCCTCGAATTGATAGCCTTGGTGCTCCAGCTGTTTAACCCTTTCAATCGCAAGCTTGGTCTTCTCGGGATCTTGGTCGATGTCCAGGTGAAGCTCCTGGGCTTTAAACAGCAAATTGCTCTGACCGGCCAGCTCGGATACGAGCACGCGCTGCTTGTTTCCGACCAGCTCAGGCTCAATATGCTCGTAAGTCTTCGGGTCCTTCAGAATGGCCGAGACGTGAATTCCGCCTTTATGTGCGAAAGCGGCAGTTCCCACATACGGTTGGTTAACGGGCATGTTCACGTTGGCGATTTCGCTCACGTAACGAGCCACACTGGTTAGCTGCTGAAGCTGGTTATCCGAAATACAGCGGTAGTTCAGCTTCAACTGAAGGTTCGGGATGATGGAGCACAGGTTCGCATTGCCGCACCGTTCCCCGTAGCCGTTAATCGTTCCCTGAACCTGAACCGCCCCAGCCTGTACGGCTGCGAGAGTATTGGCTGCAGCCAGCTCACAATCGTTATGGGTATGAATGCCGAGCGGGGTCTTCATCCGGCTCTTCACATTGGATACGATTTCGAAAATTTCCCCGGGCAGTGTACCCCCATTCGTATCACACATGACCAGCCAGTCCGCTCCCGCTTCCTGTGCTTTCTCCAGTACGGCTATGGCGTACTCCGGGTTATGCTTGTAACCGTCGAAGAAATGCTCTGCGTCGAAGGAAACCTCCAGGCCCTTCTGCTTCAGATAGGATATCGAATCGAATACCATCGCCAGATTTTCTTCCAGAGTCGTCTGCAAGGCCGTTGTTACATGAAAATCCCATGCCTTGCCCACAAGAGAAGAGACCCGGACTCCGGAATCGACGATCCGGTTCAGGCTCGCATCATGTTCGGCTACCGAATGCTTCCGGCGGGTGCTGCCGAAGGCTACGATCTTCGCATTGAAGTTATGCTGCTTGACCCTCTGGAAAAACTCGATGTCCTTGCTGTTGCTGCCGGGATTGCCTCCCTCAATATAATGAACGCCCAAAGCGTTAAGACGCAGCGCGATCTTGAATTTATCCTCAGCCGATAGACTGATTCCTTCTCCCTGGGTTCCATCCCGCAATGTTGTATCGAAGACAAAAATTTGATTAGACATGTCCGCCCCCTCAGAATTTCCGATTCCAGTCGAATCTTTTATCACTTAATTATAACATCTAGTCCCGTATGAAAACAGTGGCTTTCTCTTTATAATTCAGAAACAAAGTTTGGGCTCGGCAGAAGCAGTGATGATGTGATGATCGGAAATTCGAACCTCTGCAGACAACCTCCTCTCAGCCGGTCATCCTGTGGAGGTACGCACAGGGATTTTTCTCCTCTTTAAGCAATAACAAGAAGGATTGCAGCGGCATCGGGACCGGAAGCTTGACCGCCGAACCGACTGGTTGTATGCTGATAATGGTTAAAATAAATTAGGGAGGTGCTGCACCATGTCTACAAGACCGACGAGAACTTTAGAACCGGTTCCCAATCCACATCCTGACCGCGAATACGAGGTTGAGATCGAATGCCCGGAATTTACGGCATTATGTCCCGTTACCGGCCAGCCGGATTTTGCGACCATTACTTTTAAATATATTCCCGGTCCTTATATCGTTGAATTGAAGTCATTGAAGCTGTATTTATGGAGCTTCCGTGACGAGGGGCATTTTCATGAGGATGTCACGAATGCAATACTGAAAGACTTCGTGGATTTTATTAAGCCGCGCAAGCTTCAGGTTACCGGCAAATTCAATGTGCGGGGCGGAATATATACCACGGTTCGCGCCGAGTATGAAGAAGGCCAGTGACTATTATCCGCGCAATGGAAGGGTCATTCTGCATATTGATATGAATGCCTTCTATTGCTCCGTTCACGAAGCGTCAGAGCCCGACCTCTATGCCGGCAAGCCGATCGCGGTAGCCGGCAGCGTCGAGCTGCGCAAAGGCATCATCGTCACGTCCTCTTACGCAGCCAGAGCACGAGGAATCCGCACCGGGATGCTGGTTGGCCAGGCTCTCAGGCTGTGCCCGGACCTTCTTCTTATCCGTCCGGACTTCGAGCTGTACAGGGATTTTTCCCGGAAGTTCATCCAGTTGGTGTACCAATATTCTCCGTTAGTCGAAACGATGTCTATTGACGAATGCTTCGTAGATATTACCGGTTCGAGCCAGTTCGGCACGCCGCTGGAAATCGCCCGGGAGATTCAGCAGAGAATCCGTATGGAGCTGTCGCTCCCTTGCTCTATCGGTGTAGCTCCCAATAAGCTGTTGGCCAAGATGGCTTCGGATATGAAGAAGCCTAACGGGATATCGGTGCTCCGCTTGAGAGATGTGCCTAAGCTGCTTTGGAGCAGGCCCTGCAAAGAGCTGTACGGGATCGGCTCCAAAACGGCTTCCAAGCTTCTTAAGCTGAATATCCGCACGATCGGTGAGCTTGCCGCCGCCGACGAACAGATTCTGGTCAGGCAGTTCGGAGTCTACGGCCAATGGCTCAAGCAGTCAGCCAACGGCTTGGATGACTCGCCGGTCAAGGCGGAGAAAGAACCGAACAAATCGATCGGACATACGACCACACTGCCGTATAACTTTACCGATCCGGAGGATATCCGTCGCGTATTCCTCAATCTGGCCGATCAGACCGCCAGAAGAATGCGGAGGCAGAAGCTGGTCTGCACTACCGTCCAGATTACGATTCGCGACCCGGACATGAAGACGATAACGCGATCGACGACCTTAAATCAGCCTACGGAGCATACGGACCTTATTTACAAGGAAGCCTGCCGGTTATTTCAGCTCAATTGGGAAACGGGCAAGCCCGTCCGCTTATTGGGCATTACGCTGCAGAACCTGCAGCCCAAAGCGGAGGCGGCGATCCAGCTTGATCTGTTCGAATTGGAGCAATCGTGTAAGAAGGACAAGCTGAACGAAGCGATGGACCAAATCCGGGATAAATTCGGGGAAAGCTCCCTGCTGACGGCAGGAATGATTGGAGAGGATCCGTCTTCGCTGATACGCAATCATAAAATTCGGGGGACTTCTCTGCAAACCGATTTTTTGCGCAGCGCAGATGACGAAGGATGACACTAATCCGTACTTCAATGAAGATAGCGGAGAACATTCAATCAGTTTAGCTTTAATAGTATAGTGATTTGAGCGGGAAGAAGACCGGGAACCCGACAGCGGCGGGTATTGAGAATAGCGGCCCGGACATTAGTCCGTACCCGGAAAGAAGCGTACAACCATTTCATCGAATAACTAACCAAGATCAAGAAATATTCGGATTGAGTCCTAAGGAGGAATCACTGGCAATGGGTAAGTACAGTTGGGTGGACAAAGAAACATGCATTGCATGCGGTGCATGTGGAGCGACTGCCCCAGACATCTATGATTACGATGACGAGGGACTTGCCGAAGTCATCTATGATGATGATCAGAACAGAGGGATTAAAGAAATCCCCGAGCACCTGTTCGATGATCTTCAGGATGCTCAGGACGGCTGTCCGACCGATTCGATTAAAGTTGCGGATGAGCCCTTTGATATGTAATTTGCCTCTTGGCTTTCTTGGCCGCCTCTAAAATGGGGCGGCTTTTTATTTCTATAATGCTTCAAGAGTATCAATTATCGGTTTATTGTAATTTACATTGCGGCACAGATTTGCCGATATAACGGGTAGAGGATTTTGCGACAGTCCGCTCGCTGGCCATCATTTATAACATGACGGCTGGGAAGGCCTTGCAACCGGATTGTTGAGAAACACATTGGCAAAGGAGGCTTAATGTTATGAAGAACGGTGCCGATGGATACAAGCCCGGCCGGCCCCATCGACCAGCACAACCTGCGGAGAAGGCGTCCGGGCAGCCCCCGGAAGGCGAGGATGGCAAGGGTCCTTCGGATTATGTGGATGAGGACACTCCCCAATATCTTAAACAATACATAACGCAGCATCCATCGAGCAAAATGGCATGGTATTTGCTCGGCAAAGAATACGAGAGTCAAGGCAAGGCGGCCAAAGCCCGCTATTGCTATTTCAGAGCGGAGGAAATCTACGAGGCCTTCGAAAAGAAAGCCATCCAATCCCATGCCACGGATGAGGTGCAGAATGAAGGAGATCAAGCCAACAGGAAGCTTAAGCGCATTACGGCAGGGCTTCTGCTGTTGCTGCTGCTTCTTCTGCTGCCCTCTTCTCTGGATGGGGATTTGTTCGTCCAGGAGAAGCAGGGGGAGACGGAAGGTGCTGAGGCGAAAGCCGCAGATTTGAATTCGGAAGGAGATAAGCCGGAAGAGGAGGATGAAGCGGACCGGCTTCCACGGGTAATTCTGCAGGCGGATGAAGAGCTTGGGAAGTCTGAATCCGGTCGGGAGAACGGCCGGCTTCCTATCCGGATTTATAATCAGGAAACCGTATGGGGGGAGCTGGGCAGGGCAGGCCCGTGGACATTGTGGGGAGAGGAAGCCAGAGTGATTGCGGGGGTGCGTCCGTCCGGAACCGCCGGCAAATACGAGCTGGAAGTGTATGATCCAGAGCTATGTCAATGCGAGCCGGTCGAATCCGCAGCCGCGCATAGCCAATTGCTGCGTTGGATGAAAGAGAGAGAGGAAATGCTGGTGCTGCAATCTGCAATCGTCGCTTATCAGTCTCTTTATGGCAAGCCGCCGGAAGAAGCGGCCGATCTGACCGGGGATTATCCCGCCAATTTATTATCCAATATGAGTAAGAGAATGGAGGCGGCTTTTGCAGAATACAGGGACAAGCTGTTTCCGTCCGGAAATGCCCCCCTTACTTCCGGTGAATCCGGTGAAAATGACGTAGAAGAGGGAGTATCGCCGCAGGCTCCTTTGGAAATTATTGTAGATAAGAGCAATCATCGTTTGGCTCTGGTGAGTGGAAACACTATCATTCGCAATTATCCGGTAGGTCTTGGCGGTGACCGCACTCCGGAAGGTGAATTTTATATCAGTGAGAAAGTGGTGGACCCCAAGGGTAAGAAGAACGGTGAATTCGGGAGCAGGGGAATGACCTTGTCCGATACGCTATATGCAATCCACGGCACTAATCAGCCGTCCAGTATTGGTGAAGACCGCTCGCTCGGCTGTGTGCGGATGCTGGATGAGGATGTGAAGGAATTGTACGGGATGGTGCCGATGGGAACGAAGGTATCCATCGTGTCGGAAGGGCTTCCTGAGCAAGTTGTCAGAGGGGCTGTCAAGATGGAACTGCCGGTAGGGGACAATGAAACCAATCCCGGCAAAGTCTACGAATGGTTGAACTAGCCGTTGGTCTGTCCCCTCTACAATGAAATAGAAAAATACCGGGCTTCTCTAGCTGTTTACGATCAGCAGCACAGCCATCAAAATAACGATCGCGGCAAAAATACCGCCTGCCCAAATAATCGCCTTTTTGTTAACTTCTTCTTTCGTTTTGCGCTGCGAGTAAGGCATTGGCTTTCTTTTCATCGCTTCCCAGCAACCTTTCTTTCTATACTGCCTATATTCTATCACAATCTTTCCGGTTTGACAGCGTCCTCATATGCATTTGAGAGAGAAGAGAATTCCCCCGGCCCGCGAATGCCGCATGTATTGGCTATTTCGCGGCATCTTGCGGCGCCGGATGGGGATGGTCCGCTTCCTTGCGGAGGATCGGGTCAAGTTGCATCTTTCTTTTTTTTTCGCAAGGAGGTAAACTGTTCGTTGGGACTATTAGCGAACGGAGTTGTTGATATGCTGTACCGATCTATAGGCAAACCGATCTTTTTCCGGATGGATGCGGAGAAGGCTCACCATCTTGTTGTTAACGGACTGGACAAGGTTTCGCGTATCCCGGGAATGACTTCCTGGATGAAGACGATATATGGAACCCCTCCCTCACCTAAGCTGAATGTCAAGCTATGGGATCTGGAGTTCCCTAATCCGGTCGGACTAGCCGCCGGATTGGATAAGAACGGGCAGGCCGTTCCCGGTTTCTCATCGATCGGCTTCGGATTTATGGAGGTTGGTACGGTAACTCCGAAGCCTCAGCCGGGGAATGACCGTCCGCGGTTGTTCCGGCTTCCGGAGGACCTTGCATTGATTAATCGAATGGGGTTTAATAATGTTGGAGCCGATCAGATGGCGGAGAATTTGCGCCGAACCGGCCAACGAACCATTCCGGTGGCGGTGAATATCGGCAAGAACAAAATAACCCCCAATGAAGAGGCGGAACGGGACTATCGCGAATGTTTGCGCAAGCTCTACCCCTACGGGGATTTTTTTGTGGTTAATATCAGTTCGCCTAACACGCCCGATCTGCGAAAGCTGCAGCATGGCGACGATTTACGAAAGCTTTTGGAAGCGGTAATGGAAGAACGGGATCAGCAAACTCAATCCGGTGCTCAGAAGAAGCCGGTGCTTGTAAAAATCGCTCCGGACATTTCCGGGGAAGATTTGGAGTATATTATGGATACGATCCTGGCCAGCCCGGTATCCGGAATTATTGCCACGAACACGACGATTCGCAGGGATGGTCTGGTTCATCGGAATGCTTCCGAAACCGGAGGATTAAGCGGCAAGCCGCTGACGGATCGTTCCACCGAGGTCATTCGCGGCATTTACCGCCTGACCCGCGGCCGCATCCCGATTATCGGATGCGGAGGTATTTTCACAGCGCAGGACGCTTATGACAAAATCCGCGCAGGGGCTAATCTGGTCGAAGTGTATACCGCCTTAATCTACGAAGGCCCCGCACTGATCAAACGATTAAATGCCGGTTTGTTGGAGCTGCTGGAAAGAGACGGATGGTCCCATATATCCGAAGCTGTCGGTGCGGACGTACCGGAATAGACGGCGAGAGGAGGGAATGCAATGGATGGAAGAGATTGGAGTAAGTTTCTTCTTCCTTACGAACAAGCCGTTGAAGAGCTGAAAGTGAAATTTAAGACGCTTCGTTCGGAATTGAAAAGTCGCGAAGAATATTCCCCCATTGAATTTGTTACTGGAAGGGTTAAACGAATCTCCAGTATATTGGAGAAAGCGAAAAAGCTGAATGTCTCCATGGACGATATCGAAACAGGGATCGAAGACATAGCAGGCATTCGAATAATGTGCCAGTTTGTGGAAGACATTCAGAGACTGACGGAATTGATCCGTCAGCGTCAGGATATGAAGGTTGTCTACTGCAAGGATTATATCACCTACAAAAAAGCCAGCGGCTACCGGAGCTATCATATTATCGTGGAATATCCTGTACAGTCCGCACTGGGGATGAAAATCGTTCTGGCAGAAATTCAGATTCGAACCCTAGCCATGAATTTCTGGGCCACAATAGAACATTCATTGAATTATAAATATAAAGGGGCGCTGCCGGAGGATGTGACCCGCCGTTTGAGCAAGGCGGCGGAGGCGGCCTACCTGTTGGATCAGGAAATGTCCAGCATTCGCGACGAAATTATGGAATCGCAGATGCTGTTCGAAGATAAGTCGGTACTGGTTTCCAAGGTGTTGAACGATATTCAGCAGCTGTATTTTTACCGGAGGGTCCGCGAAGCGGTCCAATTCCAGCTCAAGTTCAACGAACTATGGGAAGCGGAAGATATATGGAGCTTGAAAAAGCTATCCTTATCCATAGAGGAAGCGATTGCAAGGGCTAAAAAAGAGCTTGATCGCAAATAAGTCATTTACCCCCTGTTATCTGTCTGTTGGCGCCGGATTACAGGGGGTTCTTTTTCCAGGTAGTTTGGTTGGTTTTTGCAAATCGTTTGAATTTACCTGTACAAAATCCATTTAGACGCGCCATTCCGTTTGCACAGCTCCAGCAGAAAATGGGAAACAGACGGATTTTCAAGGTAGATCGTCGGCAATAGAAGAGGCAAGCGGTCATTAGCCAAACGTCTGCAGGATAAGGCAATATAAATTCCGGGCTCGAAGGGTTAATAGTGTGCCGGATAGAATTTTATAAGTTCCGGGGCTCCCCGCAAAATATCTACGAAGGTTATGTTTCACTTTGTGGGGATTTTAGCAGGGCTCCCCGCAAAGTACTCGAAAAAAGGAGGGGAAATGATGGAGTACAGTCCGCTATATTTGGCCTACCTGCACTATTTCAATACGGAAAGAGATTATTTCGAATGCCACGAAGTGCTTGAGGAGCTCTGGCTGGAAGAAGGCAGAAACCTTATGTACCAAGGTCTGCTTCAGGTGGCCGTCGCCTTGTATCATTTTCGCAACGGCAATAAGAACGGAGCCCGCAAAATGTTTGCTCAGGCCATCGATAAGCTGCGCAAGTATCCGCCGGATTCGTTGGGAATTGATTTGGGACAGCTGTTGAGCGAGAGTGAAAAGTATCGGGAGAAGCTGGAGAATATAGATCGGGAGCCATTCGAATTCTACGATCTGACGATTCGTATCGTGGATCCTGCGCTCAAGGAGAAGGTCGCGGAATGGGCGGTCAATCCCCAACCTCTGCACGAGGAAGATTAACCGGCGGACCAATAGACGGGCAAATAAAAAAAGCAGCCCAAGGCTGCCAAATTTATTAATATATAAGTTCCAAAGTACCCGGAATACATTCCGAAGGTTATGCGCCACTTTGCAATGTTGTTTTACTGGTCCAAAATTTACTGTTTATATTTTTCAAAAAATTGCTTATATTCATTTTGGGGTACTTCACCTACGATGCGATCTACCTCAACGCCCTCTTTAAAGTAGGCAAGCACTGGCCAGGACTGGATATTATAAGTGCTTAAGTAATTTCTGAACTCCAGGATGTTGAACTGCTTTAATTCGATTCCCATATCCTGAGACATTGGATAAACGATCGGCGTTACCCGCTGGCAAAAATGGCAGTCCGGGGAGAAGAAATAGACGAACATCGATTCCTTGTTGTTTACGCTTTTCGCCAGATCTTCAGGCAGAACGATGCTCTGATAATTGGGATCCTCCAGCTGCTTAACCGTATCGGGATGCAGCTTGCTGGCCGAAACTCCATACAGTTCCTTGGCTTTGCTGTCCTTGGAGCTAACGGTGGCCTTGTTAATCACAAATAGAAGAACGAACACCGCAACAATGATCGAAAGATAAATCGCTAATTTTTTCATAGTTCCCACCTTTCCGTAACCATTATAGCATGATTGATTTCTGTTTTTCACGATTTATTGTTATATTTTTCTCTGAAACTAGCAAATTGTTGACGAAAGAGTGAACACCATGACGATAGAGCTTCCAGAAGCTTTTATAAGAAAAATGAAGAGCCTGCTCAAGGACGAATTCCAGGATTTCTACAGCTCCTACAATGACCCGCGCCATTATGGGGTGCGGATCAATACGTTGAAAGTGGCGGCACAACAGTTCGCCACAATATCTCCCTTCGCCCTGGAGAGAGTGCCGTGGTGTCCGACGGGCTTCTATTATCCGGAAGGAGAGCGGCCGGGGAAGCATCCCTATTATCATGCCGGCCTGTACTATATTCAGGAGCCGAGCGCGATGCTTCCCGTAGAGCTGCTAGAGATTCGTCCCGGCGACCGCGTGCTCGATCTGTGCGCGGCTCCCGGAGGGAAAACGACCCAAATCGCCGCCAAGCTGCAGGGAACAGGGCTTGTCGTGGCTAACGATAATCAGGCCGAACGAGTCAAAGCGCTGGTGAAAAATGTGGAAATGGCCGGTATCCGCAACGCCATTGTACTTAATGAGCTTCCGGAAAAAATGATTACCCACTTTGCCGATTATTTCGATAAGATTTTAATCGATGCACCCTGCTCGGGAGAAGGAATGTTCCGGAAGGAGCCGGAAATGGCCGCTCAATGGGAGAAGCATTCTGTGGAGCGCTGCTCGGCGTTGCAGAAGGACATACTGGAGAGTGCGGCCATGATGCTGACTGAGGGAGGCAGAATCGTCTACTCCACCTGCACCTTCTCCCCGGAGGAGAACGAAGCCATGATCGTCTCCTTCCTGAAGAGACATCCGGAATTTCGGCTTGTTCCCGTGCAGGCGGAAGGATGCTCGGCCGGCAGAGCGGACTGGAGCGGGCCGACCTCATGGAAGAATGATGACGGAAGGGAAGGAAGCGGCATTCCCGGTCCGGCGCCACTGCCTGGAACCGTCCGGCTGTGGCCGCATCTGGTGCGGGGGGAGGGGCATTTTGCAGCGGTGCTTGAGAAGGCCCATGCGGCTCATGCAGCTTCGGCGGATGAAGCGGAGGAACGTGACGTTCAAGCATCAGTCTACATCCGTTCGGCCGATGAGCACACCCTGTCGGTCAGTCACGCAGGCCAAATTAAGGTGAATGCCGCCGCAGGCAGGCTGGCAAGGAAGGCCGCAGGGCCCGGCAAGAGGGGGCATAAGGAGGCCGAGGCAGGACGCAGTAGACGGGACAAGAACGGCAAGGGTAAACCGAAAGAGACTTTCATGGCGGCGACAGCGGCATGGGAAGCCTTCATTAAGGAACATCTGACCGTTCATCCGCCCGGCGAGCTCGTAGTGTACGGGGACCGTCTGTATCTGACACCGGCTTACCCACCGGCTCTCGATGGACTTAAAGTGTCGAGACCCGGTTGGTACGTCGGTACGATCCGCCACAACCGGTTCATACCATCACACGCCCTGGCCATGGGATTGAAAGCGGAGGAAGCGGTCCGCCGGGTGAATTTATCCTCGCAATCCATGGAGGCGGTCAATTATTTAAGAGGCGATACACTTCCGGTTGCGGAGGTTGATATACTTAGAGCGGGCCAATGTCCTGCCAAAGGCTGGTGTCTGGTATGTATAGACGGCTATGCTGCCGGCTGGGGAAAATGGCAGGACGGAATACTGAAGAACGAATACCCGCCGGGATGGAGGATGACTTGATATGAAAGCGACCCAGCGTCTGGATAAGCTGCTGGCACATACGGGCTGGGGTACACGCAGCGAAATCAAAAAGCTGGTCAAACGGGGAGCCGTTCTCGTTAACGGAACCGTAGTGAAAGACAGCGGTTTGCAAATCGATCCGCAAAAGGATAAGATTCGGGTAGATGGAGAACCCGTTGAGTATAAGGAATTCATTTATATTATGATGAACAAGCCGCAGGGGGTTATTTCGGCCACCGAAGACGTCAGGGAACGGACGGTGCTCGATTTGCTCGGTCCGGAGGTCGGTCATTTCCGCGTGTTTCCTGCCGGTCGGCTGGATAAGGATACGGAGGGTCTGCTTCTGTTGACCAATGACGGCAAGATGGCCCACAATTTGCTCTCCCCCAGAAAGCATGTCCCCAAAACCTATTACGCGGAAGTGGAGGGGAAAGTCACGGAGGAGGACGTTGAAGCATTCAAGCGGGGAGTCCGGCTGGATGACGGCTATGTGACTCTTCCCGGCGAGCTCGTTATATTGGATGTCAAGGATGGAGAGCGTCCGCTTTCCAAAATTGAGCTTACGATCCGAGAAGGCAAGTTTCATCAGGTCAAAAGAATGTTTCAAGCAGTAGACAAGCTGGTAGTCTATTTGCAGCGAATTTCAATGGGAACCCTTCGCCTCGATCATCATCTGCCGCTCGGTGGCTATAGGGAATTGACAGAGGACGAGCTGAAGGGATTGAAAGACGGAACGCTATAGAAGAAAGAGAATCAGACCAGAGATTGACAAGACGCTAAGGGAGGGGCACGAAACCATGAACTATAAGCTTATTGCACTGGATGTAGATGGAACCCTGCTGAATGACCGCCATGAACTGACGCCGCGGACAGCCGATTTATTAAGGGAAATTCATCACGCGGGCGCGGAGATCGTGCTCTGTACGGGAAGAAGTCCGACTAACGCGGTTCCTTATCTTAGGGAAATGGGCCTGGAAGGCATTATGATTACCCATAACGGTGCCGCAACCGTGGCTTCCAAGGAAATGGCCGTTCTTCATCAGCATTCCTTTACTATAGAAGAGGTAGTGCCTTTTATTCATTTTTGCCGGGAAAATAACCTTCATTTCGATCTTTGCACGCCGTTCGAATTGTACTTGGAGCATGTGACCGAATGGGAACAGAAGATGTATGAAAGCTTCAAAATGACCCCGATCGTCTATAAAGATCTGCTGCAATTCAAGGAGCCGATCGTCAAGTTCACAATTTACAGTGAGAAAGAGAAGGTGGATCAGGCGGAACAAGAATGGGGAGTATGGAAAACCCCGCTGCGCATGATCCGCAGTCACTTGAATTTTATCGACTGGATGCATCCGGAGGCCAGCAAAGGGAATGCATTGCAGCAGTTGGCCCGAATCCGCGGGATTTCCCGGGAAGAAATAATCGCTATCGGTAATTATTACAATGATATGGATATGATCGAATACGCCGGCCTGGGAATTGCCATGGATAATTCGCCCCAGGAGGTTAAGCAAGCAGCCGACGAAGTTACTGCGTCCAACAATGAGGATGGAGTCTACCTTGCGCTTCGCAAATATTTTGAATAAATACTTTACTCATCCTTCGCAATAAGGACAAATTTCTAATCCGTTTTCTGCCGCCGGTCATGGTTATCCTTGCCTTAATTCGGACAAGCTATCAAGGAAACCGATTCAATGATTAGAGGAGGGTAACCCGATGGCAAAGCTGATCATCAGGCCTGATCTTAAGACCGCCGGCGGAGAAACCGGGGATATTTTGTTGAATGGACGTTTTATAGGCAGTTTCACTTTAGTGTACCGGGAAAATGACAGGGTGTCCGGTGCGGTCCAACTGGAGAAGAAATCATTGCCCGCTTCGGTTAAAGAGGAAGTGGAGCCATTTCTCATCAATTATATTCAATCGTTCACCGATGCCGTCAATGCTGCCGAATGCAGCGTAATAGTGACTTATAGCCCATATGAGCACATAGTGAATGCCGAAGAGGTGGAGATGGCTGACGAAACGGATGAGGCGGAGGAATGGGATGCGCCGGATTCGGATCATACGGCGGAAGCGGAGCTCGAAGCGGAAGACAGGGCTGCTGAGGGCTACTATGAGCTGGTCGCGGTGAAGGAATCGGAAGAATTCGTCCATTATCACGTTTATAATGAAGAGGAAGAATGGCTGGTTGAGGCGTTCCTGGATGTAGGCCAGAACATTGTTGATGGAGAAATTCATTGGGTCGCCCCTCCATCGGAGGACGAGATCGATGATATTACGGAATTGATTGTGTCCGACTTCGATGAAAATTTAATCGATCATTTCTCTCTGAGGCATTATTATGATAAGGGGCTTCTGACGACGATGGAATTGGATCACGAGTCGCTTCTCCCGGACGATGAACAAGAGATGGAAAATAGCCTGAATGATGATTATTCCGTCTTTCTCGTCAGGGATGACGGGGATACGCTCACTTATGAAATTTACCAGAAGTCCCACGGGGGACTGCCCATCGGAACCGCGACAGTCGACTTGGGCAGCCGGCAATTAACCGGGTTTATCGATTTTCGGGAACCGGATCTTGCCAAAGATTCCGAGGAAATCGCCGCTCTTCTTCTAAATGAATTGGATAAGGAGCAGGATTATGATTCCTTGAGCCTGACGATGCTGTCCAAGAACAAGACAATCGAAGAAATGTTCATTGAATCCACACCCGTTCACTAATTGCTGGCTAGAGATAAAATGGGTGAGCCCGGCTGGTTATCAGCCGGGCTCCTTTGGTTAAGCTATGCTTTCTTGACTGTCTTCCATTCGTTCGGACAAGGGAAGAGCAAAGATATCGACGCGATGAATTCGAAAATGCTCCACGTCTGTAATTTGAAACTGTACATCTTCATAGAAAACCGTCTGTCCGATTTGGGGCTGGCCGTTGATTTGGCTGTAAATCCAACCGCCGATCGTATCGACTTCCTCATCGGAGATATCCAGTCCGAACATTTCGTTAACCTTCTCGATCAGCAGCCTTCCATCCACAGAAGTACGGTCATTCAGAATCTCCACCTGGGCTCTTTCGATTTTGAGCTCGTCTTGAATGTCTCCGACGATCTCTTCAATAATATCTTCCATGGTGATGATCCCCGCCGTGCCGCCGTATTCATCCACGACAACGACGATTTGCACCTTCTCCTTCTGCATAACACGAAGCACCTGACTGATTTCCATCGCTTCAGGAATATGAATGACCGGGCGAATCATGGACTCAAGCTGCAAGTTCTCCTTGCCTTTCTTAAGAACCGCATTATAAATATCTATAGAATGAACAATACCCACTATTCGGTCTTTATCCTCTTGAGCTATCGGATATCTGGAATGTTTGCTTTGGATAACGGTTTCCAAATTCTCTTCGAATGAAGCATTTGTATATAAGCATTCCATCATGGTTCGCGGGATCATAACCTCCCGGGCTACACGCTCCGAGAAGTTGAAGATGTTCTCGACCAGAGTAAGCTCTTCCTGATCGATATGTCCGCTTTTTTGGCTTTCTTTCATGAGAATGCGGATTTCTTCTTCTGTATGACCGGCATCATGCTCGGAGGCCGGATGAATTCCAATGCAGCGAAGCAGCAGAATGGAGGTTCCATTCAGCAGCCAGATGGCCGGATACGCAATCCGGTAGAACAGCATTAAAGGGCCGCTCAGCCATAGAGCTGTCTGTTCCGCTTTGACAATGGCTATAGTTTTGGGAGCAAGCTCTCCCAAGACAATATGGAGTATGGTTATAGTACCGAAGGCAACTCCGAAGGAAACCGGTGTGATTAAATATTCGGGTGCATTCAGGTATGCTAAAATCGGCTGAACGATCAAATGAGAAATAGCGGGTTCACCGACCCATCCCAAACCTAGCGATGCCAGTGTAATACCAAGCTGACAAGCTGATAAGTAAGCGTCCAACCGTGAGGTTACGTGCTGTGCAATTTTGGCTCTGGCGTTGCCTTCATTCACCAACTGTGCGATCCGGCTGCCCCGGACCTTAACCAGCGCAAATTCCGATGCGACAAAAAAACCGTTTAACAATACTAAAAACATTACCAATAATAAATTCATTAATATCGGTATGCCATCTTCCAACAAGGATCCTCCCCCAGCCGGGTTTGGATATTCACCTCCGCATAATTAAGAATAGAAACTACGGTACGGAAAAAACTGTGAAATTAAGCGTCAACTTTCCATCCGATCACCCCATTTAGCATTATTATAATCGAAATGAGAAAAATATGTAAGCTAACTTTCTTTCTTGATAAAGGAATAAGCAGTTCTATGAAATCAAAGAAAACCGTCCGGCTTGGGGGCCAACGGTTTTCATGAGGATGATAGTTTATTAGAGCGACCGGAAAGAGGGTCACTGAAGCGCTAAAAGTGTTTGAGTTCCTGGTTTGCATGAAACTTTTAAGCAGCCGGATTACAGAAATAGAAGGACGGCCAGACCGGCTATGACACAATAAATGGAGAAGTACAACAGATTGCCCTTCTTCATGATGTTCATAAACCATTTAAGGGAGAAATAGGACGCCACAAGGGCGACCAGGAACGCCGCTCCGTAGGGCAGCAGCAGCCGATCCAAATCAGGGTCGCTGGCGATATGCTTGGCTTCCAGAACCATCCCCCCGAGACTGACGGGAATGTACAGGAAGAAAGAGAAGCGAAGAGCCGTCTCTTGTTTCATTCCAAGAGCCATGGCAGCGACGATCGTGGCTCCGGAGCGGCTGATTCCCGGAATTAACGCAACGGATTGCGCTAATCCGATAATAATGGAATCCTTTAACGTTAGCTGCTGATCCCCCTTGCGTCCGCGAAGATTCCGGATAAGAAACAGCGCAACCGCTGTAACGAGCAGGGTGATTCCGATAACGTTGAGGCCCTTGAGCCGATCGGAGATGAAGTCGTTGAACAGGACTCCAATGACACCGGCAGGAATCGTCGCAATGATTAAATAAATAATGAACATAAAATCACCGCGGCAGTTCTCGTCCCGTTTGGTCAAATATTTGAATCCATTGACCGTGAGCCGAATGAGATCTTGCCGGTAAATAAGCAATACCGCGAGCAGCGAAGCGAAATTGACCAGCACCTCAAAGCTCAGCCCTTCGATTTCCAATCCGAACAGCCGCTGCGCGATGACCAGATGCCCGCTGGACGAAATCGGAATAGGTTCAGTGAAGCCCTGGATCAGTCCTAGAATGGCGTATTTTAGTGTTTCCCATAAGCTTTCCAATGTTAGTTCCTCCAAATAAAGTAGATTAATAGAGTGTTGAGAACCTCTAGAGAAGAATTCGACAACCTCTCCGATAAACCTTCATATTAGCTTTTTATACGATGCAGGCATTTGAGAAAGACATCGAAGGACAAGCAGCGCCGAATCGCATAAAAAGCTTCCGCTAAAGAAGAATTCGACAACCTCTCCGATAAACTTCCATATTAGCTTTTTATATAATAATAGAATTAAGTGCATTTTCAAAGCCAAGCTGATAAAGTAAACGAAAATTTAAGAATCTTTGTCGAAAAAAGTAGAGGGTGTATGAAATCAGTCCTATGGAGAATATTACCTGGGAAGCAGCTGCAGTCCGGGTTTAGAGGTGCGGCACCCCATATGTTACAATGGGAGCAGAAGCATTTAAACCGTCTCATGAGATAAAAGCGGCCGGACACCGATCATAATGGGTGGCCCGGATTCCAGCATACAGATAGGAGAATGACCGATGAGGAAAGAGATACAGTTAGGAGATTTCCATACGATTCTTTCGGAAGGGGAGGTTTGGACGATTGGCGGGTTCCGGCTGCCGGACGGCTCGTTCTGGAGTTACCGTGAGCCTGAAGCGGTCGTTATTGTTCGCAACGGAATTCTTTACGTACGGGCGCCCCTTAGCAGAAGTCATGATAAAATCCAAATTTTGGATAATGCGAAGCATATGTATTATTCCGCCAAACCGGTGGAAGTGCCGGAGAACGGAAAAATCAGCTTCGAGCTGCAGATCCGCGCACGGACACAGAATACGGTCCCCGATGATTTATATGACGGGTACGTTTCCCTCAACCTGCTGGACTTTACGACCGGCGGCGCCCTTGATTTCTTCGTGAGCAACGATCAGTATGCCAGTGTTTACGCGGTTCTGCCATTTCCGGGCGTGCAGGTTCCGGAATCGGACAAGACGAAATATTTCTGTATTTTTAAAGAGGAGAAGGATCATTTCAAGCCTCGCGAATTCAACACCTACAAAATCATCTATGATCGTTCCGTCAATGAAGCAGTATTCTATATTAACGGACATGAAGTCCGCCGCGAGAGGAACATTCCGCTCAAGTTCAATCAATTTACCGTTGCGCTCGGCATCATGACCGAGAAGGACCTGACTCCGGAAGGCAGCGTATCGGTGCATGGACAGACCGTGATCGGGGAATGGTCGCCGGTTAACATTACGATAGAAGAGAGCGGGGAGAAGCAAGAGAACGGGAATCCAGTGGAACAGGATTGAAGATCCGCCCTCGTTTGGTGATGATTGACATGAATGATTCTGGCTGTTGAGTAAGCATCTACGTTGTCTTTACAGGTGTCTGCATTAATGCGCATAGGGTGCAATTTGCCGTTCACAGCTCGAATATAACACGGAGCTCCTCGTCGGAGCAGCGGGCCAGGACGAGCAGAGCCTCATAAGGATCGCCTTTGATGCGAAAGAAGCGGGCAAAAGCAGGCTCGGTCTTGCAGCCTTCTCTTTTGAATTGCATGATGGCCTGTTTGGCCGCCGGCCCGGCGAGGCACAGCAGGCGATGCTCGATATCCATATGAATTAACGCGTTCTGCTCGGCGACCGGGATCGGCTGACCGAATATTTCAATCGGCCATCCCTCGAATTGGAAGCGGCAGACGAGAGCGGGAATGCCCTGCTTGATTGTTTCGTGCAGTGTAAAGCCGGGAAGTGAGGAGTAGTGGGAGCTTAGGGCGTCGGCCAGAAGCGACGGTACTGCATTGCAGATGATATCCAGATCGCTGACCTCGGTATCGATCCCCAGAGGAATGGTCCCGGCCAATACCGGATCGAACGGCTGCAGCCGTTCATTGATTTGCAGACCGGCAAGCGCTTCATAAGCCCGCTGCTGCCTCGGGGTACCCCGGCGTAAATATTCCGTGCTTTTCCACCGGTTATATGGCTGGGTGCTGTCCATGGTCAACAATCCTCCTGATTACATATCCGCCTTATTTGCGTTGCGCTTAAAATCATTCGGCCTAGAGTGTGCTTGCTTACCTGGCGGGAGACTGGCCGTTGAACTACGCCAGGCCAAGCTTGGGCTTTGCAATGCTTAACGGGGCAAGCGCAGGCCTTTCGGATAATGGTTCTTCAACTGTTCCCCGCTTACCTTGCCCCAGCCTAACGGCTGGCCGTCAATGGTTACGAGAGCCCATCCTTCCCGGCCGCTTTTTGCCGTCAAGGTTTCTCCACGGAGATAAGCAGCGGCTTCCTGAGAATCTGCGGCTAACGTTAGAGGGTGGCGGGACATGTCCTCCCGCAAAGTGAGAGCCAAAGCGTGAGCCGGCTCCAGGCGGTTCTTCTTGACGGTGCCGAGATGCAGTCCGGGCCGGACCGTCTTCAATCCGTCCAGCGAGGACGCCGACCACAGGCCCTCGGTGTCATGGGGCAGCCAGTAAAGCTGCTCCCCGAACAGGATGGCCTCTCCCGGAGGAAGCTCCAGCTGCCTGGACAAATAGGCTTCTGCAAAGCCGGAGAACAGCTTCCAGGCGTCCGCAATAGCCTTAGTCTGCATCCGATGCTTGGCGGAGCCTTTCACGCGCGTGGAAGGCGGCTTCATTGAACGGCCGGACGCAAGCTGCTCCTCCCCCTCCTCCCTCTTCTCCAGCAAAGCGACGAAATGGCCCTCCCCCTTATGCAGGTGAGGCCAAATCCGCTCGGTTCGCAGCACCTCCATGTAGGGGAACTGCTCCGTAATCCGGGCGATCACCTCTTCGTTCTCTTCTATGGAAAAGGTACATGTAGAGTAGGCCAGCTTTCCGCCCGGCTTCAGCATCGGAATGGCGTGCCGGAGGATGTCCATCTGTCTGGCGGCGCACATGGCGACATGCTCGGGCGACCATTCGCCGACGGCATCCGGGTCCTTGCGGAACATTCCTTCGCCGGAGCAAGGCGCGTCCAGCATGATCCGGTCGAAGCCGGATGCGAACCGGCCAGCCAGCACGTCCGGCGCCGCATTCGTCACTACCGCATTGCGGATTCCCATCCGCTCGATATTTTCGGCCAATATTTTAGCCCGGGCAGGGTGGATCTCATTGGCCACCAGCAATCCTTTGCCTTTCATTTTGCCGGCGATTTGCGTTGATTTCCCCCCGGGTGCGGCGGCCAAATCAAGAATCGTTTCTCCCGGCTGCGGGTCGAGAATTTCCACTGCGGACATGGCGGAAGGCTCCTGGATGTAATACAGGCCAGCGGCATGATACGGATGCTTGCCGGGCCGGTGCGGCTCCTCGTAGTAATAGCCGGTCGGGCACCATGGAACAGGGACAAGCTTGAACAGCTCCTGCAGCCGTTTCGCCCATGGACTGTCCGGCTCCACTTTGAGAGGATTCAGGCGCAGACCGTGTGTCCGGGCTTCGCTGTAGCTCAGGAAGAAAGCTTCGGCATCTTCTTTCAATTGACGTTGTATTTTATCTATATATGCTTGGGGTAATGTTGTACTCAAAGCGAGGAACTCCTTTTAGCGGGATAGATGATGCATTTATTTTTTTCATGATAACGATTTTTCGGCTTAAATTCCAGCAGGGAAAATGATAAAAAAGCTGCTGTTTTTTTGCTTCGCAAGGAAGGATGCATTAGGAAGCCGGGCCGTTACTTTACAGCCTCCTGCTCTGTTTCCTCTTCTTTTCTAAGCAAGGCCCGCATGGTATAATAATATAATGTTTATTTGAAGACTGATGAGTTAAGGGGCGATCGTCTCTTGCGTTTGTCATGACTCCTCTTGTTTGTTTCATAGAGAAGGTAATGAAAGATTGGAGCGGCCGCCGGCTCTGTTATAGATATGCGCGGCTATTCGATTGCCTTAATTTGGCGTAGCATTTAATTCAACAGTCTTTTAGTTATGTGAAGGTGGTGGCCATGAGTTATAACGTTCCGACCAAGGTTCAAATTCTGGGGAAGGATATCCAGCCCGACCAGTTGAAATACCATCATAAAGAGGTGCTTGTCTCTAAGGAATTCACATTTGACAGCGCCCATCATTTGCATTGCTATGAAGGCAAATGCAAAAATTTGCACGGCCATACGTATAAACTGCAGGTTGTCATGAGAGGCCGGTTAGATGAACGGGGAATCGTGATTGACTTCGGCGATATCAAAAGGATTGCCAAAGAAAGAGTTATTGACCGCCTGGACCATCAGTATTTGAACGAAGTGCTCCCTCCGATGAATACGACCGCGGAGAATATGATCGTCTGGATGTACGAGCAGATTAACGAGGGTCTCGTCCAGGAAGGGCTCTACCCCGCCGTCAAGCTGGAGGAGCTGCGGTTATGGGAAACCCCGACAAGCTACGCGGCCGTAACCCGTTCCATGATGGAGGAAGCTGAATGATGAAAGACGTCAAGCTGCCTATGGTAGAAATATTTGAGACGGTTGAGGGGGAAGGCACGCGGGCAGGATTCCCCACCGTCTTCGTCCGCTTGTTCGGCTGCAATCTCCGCTGCGTCTGGTGCGATACGACATACAGTTACCCTCCGGATAAAGCGGATAAAGTGATGACGATCGAAGAAATCGTCCGGGAGGTGGGCCGGTACTCTTCCCGGCATCTGTGTCTGACGGGCGGAGAGCCCCTCCTGTACGGCGAACATTCCCTTGCATTAATCGAAGCCTTATCCTCGTTGGAGCAAATTGTCGATGTGCATATCGAGACGAACGGAGCGATAGATCTTGCCCCGTTCCTAAGCAAGGTCACTTCCTCCAAGGTCAGATATATTATGGATTACAAGCTTCCCGGGTCCGGCGAGACGGAGCAGATGATTCACGGCAATTTTGCCCTGCTCAGGAAGCAGGACGAAGTCAAGTTCGTTATTGCGGACGAGGCCGATTTTCATTTCGCCCGCGAAGTGCTGGCCCAATATCCGACCGAAGCTCTGGCGCTCTTCAGTCCGGTATGGGAAACGATGCCTCCGGCCAGGCTCGTTGAATTGATGCTTAAGCATGCACTTGTTAACGTTAAGCTGAATATGCAGCTCCATAAAGTCATTTGGGACCCGGCCGCCAGAGGGGTCTAGTGGGGACTAATCGAATGGATCGGCTCGCTGTGTCGGGCCGATTCCCATGTGATGCCAACAGAATTCAGCACGTATGCACAAAGAAAACGGTTAAGTAAGGATGGTTGATAATGGCTAGCAACAAAGCGGTGAAAAAAGCGGTTGTCATTCTGAGCGGAGGTCTGGACAGCACGACCTGTATGGGGATAGCCCAAGAAGAAGGCTATGAAATCTATCCGATCACTTTCGATTATGGACAAAGGCACAGCATGGAAATAGAAAATGCCAAACGGGTGGCCGAATTTTACGGTGCCGCTTCGCGCCATAAAATCATTTCACTCGGCTTCCTCAAGGAGTTCGGCGGCAGCGCCCTGACCGACGAAACGATTGATGTTCCGGATGTAAGCCAACCAGCCGGCGATTCGAATGCATCGGACGGGACACCCCGCAGCGGTGAGGAGGACATTCCAGTGACGTATGTTCCCGGCAGAAACCTGCTGTTCCTCTCTATCGCCACCTCGTTCGCAGAGGTTTCCGGCGCGGAAGCGATCTATATCGGGGTCAATGCTCTCGATTATAGCGGCTATCCGGATTGCCGCCCCGAGTTTATCCGCAAGGTCGAAGAAGTGATCGAGCTTGCTACCAAGGCCGGTGCCGAGGGTCAAGCCATTCGCATCGCGACTCCGCTCCTTCATTGGAGCAAGGCGGAAATCATCCGGCAAGGGACGCGTCTCGGTGTCCCCTATCATCTGACAACCTCGTGCTATAACGGCAGTGAAGAAGCTTGCGGAACCTGTGATAGCTGCCGTCTGCGGTTAAAAGGGTTCGCGGAGGCCGGTCTAGAGGACCCGATTCCTTACAAGGCTGCAAGGTCTTAAGCCCGAACAACGAAAATTCCGGAAGACGGTGATCCATTGGCTATGGCGATTGGAATGGCGGCGGTATTGCTCCTTCTTCTCCTGCTTTATGTTTATCATACTTGGTGGATAGATATCTCCGAGTATCGAATACAAAGCGATGTGGTGAAAGCCCCTTTTACCTTCGTTCACCTGTCGGATATTCACGGATTGACCGCAGGGGTCAACGGACGGCTAAGCCGTCTGGTGTCCGAGTCCGTCCCGGATTTCATCCTGATCACCGGTGATTTGGCGACGAACAGGGGGCAGCTTCCCCGGGTACTCCGGGAGATCGGGCGCTTTCCGCGCGAGACGGCCGTTTATTTTGTACCGGGCAATTACGAACGGGAAGAGTCTATTCTGTTCCGCAAAAGACCGATTGACGACCCCGGGTACTTGTCCCGCTTACAATCCTGCATGAACGTGCTGGAAAATGACTCCGTATCGTTCCGCTGCAAGGGAAGCCTTGTCCACCTCTATGGGTTGGATAATTCGGTGTACGGGAACGAACGGATCCCTTCCGCCCCGAACGCAGGTGCTCCGGATCCTGCGACTGCTCCCTTCTCCATAGTCATGGCTCACTGCCCCAGTATAATCCGGTACCTGCAGGAGCAATCTTTCGGTTTCCACCTGCTGTTAGCGGGGCATACCCACGGCGGACAAATCCGGTGCTTCGGCCGGACCTGGGGAGCTTATCGCGACTATCCCATCGGGCTGAGCCGTCTGGGACATGGCCGTTATTTCGGAATCAGCCGCGGTCTCGGGACCGTCAAGCTGCCAGTCCGCTTGAACTGCCGGCCGGAAATTGCGGTGTACCGGATCGAGCCGGCCGAAACTTCCGGGTCCAGTCTATGAAATGACCCGGACCGGAGCTTGGCCTGCCGTGCTATGTTATGGACCGCAAACTTACTTATACAAGCTATTGATAGAATCATATTCAAGCCTGCAGGAAAATATGATGGTTGTTTTCTACTTTTTCTTACGAGAATTCTATGCCTCGTATCTTGGAGAAGACCATCGTATCCCGCAGCTGCGGACAGGCGGCCTGTGCTTGATGCGGCACGCTGTCAGACACCCCGGAAGTCTGGCGGTCGGAAGGAACCTCTTCCGCCGGGGAATGTACGGCGGCATCTTCTCTTCTAAGAATGCCCTCCAGAGTAAATCCGCAGCGTTCCGCGACCCGGCGGCTCCGTTCATTGCGGGAGTCGCAGCGGATCTCGATCCGGTTAGCCTGCAATTGCCGGGCGGCAAAACGGGTGATGCCGTGTACCGCCTCGGTCATCCAGCCGCGGCCCGTCTGCGAGGTGCGCAGCCAGTAACCGATTTCGAAGCTGCGAATCTTCCAGTTTATCCGATGCAGGCCGCTGCATCCTATCAATTCTCCACTATCCTTGTCATAGAGATGAAGACGCATATCCGTCCGTTCCAGAAACTGCAGCCTGGCCCTGCGAATGTTGGCTTCGGTCTCCTCTACCGTAGGCGTTGTCAAGGCCCAGGGCATCCACTGACGAAGCTCGTTTATACTTTCCCTTATCGCTTCATTGACGGCGGCGCCGTCTCCCCATTGCGGGGCACGGATAATAAGCCGTTCGGTTTCGAATTGTTCCGGAAATTCCAGCAGCAGAAGCTCGTTGGTTGATTCACACATCTCTTGGACTTCCTCCTTATCCATCGATTGATTACTTCATGCATCGGTCAGAGGCAGGGTGAAGATGGTCCGGCTGCGGATGCATAATTGTTCCTCGTTGAAGGTTAGCTGAACCAACCCGATTTGCTGCAGGCCGGCTTGGAAAGGGCTGAACCGGTCGAGGATGTAATGGAAGGCTTCCTTAAGCTGTACGGAGGATAAATTGACGGCTAATGTGCAGTGCGGATTCCAGCTCCCGGGCAAATAATATGGAGCCGCCTTCGGGCGAAGCTTATGGAAGCGGCTGTGAAACCGTTGATGCAGCTGCATCAGACCCGCCGTGACAGCGGGAGAGAGGAACAGCGTTCCCGAGGCCGGAAAGCAGGCAAGGCTGTCGAAGCGTACCGGCAGCGAAGGAGCCCCCTGCATAAAAAAGGCTATCTCCTCCTCGAACTCCCCGGCTTCCAAATCATCATAAACGGCCACGGTGAGATGAGGCTGGATATCGGCAATCGACATCATACTGTCTGTTATCCCGTTCTGTTCCAACTCCCGCCAGAGCCCGCGAATATATTGCTCCGTACGCTCGTCAAAAAAAAGCTCAACCGCATACTTGGTCATGCATTCCCCGCCTTCCTCATTTTTCTTACTCTGTCTACCTGTCGTCATTTCTCGAAAGACATCCATGAAGGTTATTCTGTATTATAACGGTCGAAGGTGATTCGTAGTATAGCAACTGAGAATATTTTATCTTATTTCGGGATACCCCTTTTATTTTGGAAACGATTGGGTTTATGATTACGTATAAGAGATAGATAAGAGAATAGAAAGGGGTGGGGCGGTGAACAGGCTAGAATGGAGTAGGTTCCGGCTCCCGATTCTCGCATTATGGGGAGCGCTGCTTTGGTTGTCCGCTCATCCTCCGGCTTATGCAGGTTTTCTGGGGACGATGAAAGGCATTATGGAGCTGCCGGAAGAAGTCGACCGGCTTAAGGAAGATTATGAGCAGGTACGCCAAAATTATGACACCGCTCTAAACCGTCTGCAGAATGCGGAAGAGGCTGTCCAGAGCTACGAGAAGAGGCAGCAGGCGCTTCTGGAGGATAATAAGAAGCTTCAGGAGCAGAACAGGGAGTTATTGCAAATGGTCCTCGAGCTGCAGCAATCCGAGCAGGAGAGACGGCAGCATTCAGCGCGGATTCGCACGCTGGTTCTGACGGCCGCCGGACTCGTCATCGGCTATTTTGTCCTGACGCGGGGAATGCGGGTGCTCTTGAGAAGCAAGTAGAAGGCAAGGGGAACGCTATGGACATTATATATAATATTCATCCCGGCAACGGACAAAGCTTGGGCATGGAAGTACGGCTTGAGGATCACGAGAAGCTGTATATGCTTCATTCGGAAATGATCATCGCTTTCCAGGGGGCGTCCCATCAGCGGGAAGACCGGATTATGGACTTGAAAGGAATGGTTCGCAAGAAGAAGTGGCTCCGGTCGGATCTGTCCGGACCCTGCCGGTTCGTTCTGTCGCTTCCCGCCGGGTATAGCGTAAGAAGTATTCCGGTCAAGGACCAGGAGGATTTTCTGTTCGATGTGCGCCATGTCCTGTTCTACACATCCGGTGTCCAAATGAAAAGCGTCATACAGCGAATGAAAAATGTGGTTGTCACCAGGGATTGGGTGAGGATGAAGTTTTTCGGGGAAGGCGAGATCGGGATTTTATCCCAAGGGCCGCTGGTCGAGATGAAGCTGTCCGAAGATGAGCCGATTTATATCGATGCGGGTTGTTTGGTCGCTTATCCGCAGAATGCCAAGCTGGATCTATGCGTATACGGAAATCAACTGGCCGGGCAGCACATGAATTACCATTGGAAAATTACCGGGCAAGGATACGTGCTGATGCAGACGGGTAAACCGGGACTGCGGCTTGAGGAGCATTTGCAGGATGATGGCCTGATCAAACGGCTGCTGCGGGAAATCATTCCTTTCGGCGGAGTATTCATAAAGTAAATCAACAAGGGGGCTTTACAATGAGTAACGGGACTCTTGAAGCGGTGTTTATCGATCGCGACGGTACGCTAGGCGGAACCGGGCATTTTATTCATCCCCGGGATTTTGAGCTGTATCCGGGGGTGGAGCAGGCTCTGGCGCAGCTTAAAGAAGCCGGCTTGAAGCTCTTTGCCTTTACGAATCAGCACCGCATCTCCCGCGGCCAAGCGACAGAGGGGGAGTTCAGCAGGCAGTTCGCCGGGTACGGCTTCGATCAGGCTTACATTTGTCCGCATTCTTCGGAGGAGCCCTGTCTTTGCCGCAAGCCGGGAACCGCCATGCTGGAACAGGCGGCCGACGAACACGGGTTGGACCTCAGGCGCTGCGCCGTGATCGGCGATGTCGGTTCCACAGATATGCTGGCTGCCGCCAAGGTGGGAGCAGTTAAGGTGTTGGTGCGTACAGGCTGGGGGGAGCAGTCTCTAGGAGAGTATCGGCATACTTGGGCGGAGACGGAGCCGGATTATGTGGCGCAGGATTTGCCCAAGGCGGCAAGCTGGCTTCTTCGGCATTATCAAACGGGGCGTGGATTGGAATAAAGCGGGGCTGTCCCTGGGAAGAGGACCGCTCACGAATGTTATAGCGGTTGGCCTAATTGTTTTGTGGGCCGACCGTTTTTTTGTAGAATTTACAACGGACTTTCCCAGCTTGAAATTGCTCAATAACCCTTGACGTTATTAGGAAATTTGTCTGTTTAATTCCGGCCCTTATGCTGACTCTTTTCCGACTAGGGCGTCTACCTTGATAATCCGTCTATTTTCATTTTCTGCCGGTGCTGTGCAAACGGAATGGTGCGTCTAACTGGAACTCATCTATTTCCACTTTCTGCCGGTCCATGCAATCAGTCTACTTACAGAATGGTGCATCTAACTTGATAATCCGTCTATTTTCATTTTCTGCAGGTGCCTTCTCAAGCGACATGGCATATCTAACTGGATTTTATACAGCTAGTTTGCTCCTCTGGAGCAAAAGACGGAAACTAAGTGGAAAAACTACAGCTAGTTTGTGCAAAAAAGTGATTTTAGCAAAAAGTCTTGATTCTAAATGTAGTTTTTCCATTTACTCAATCACTTTTTACCATTAGTTGGGAATCTACCTACATAAAATACAGTTAATCGCTACCGCCGAACGAGCGATGGTTTGATATTTATGCATTATTCTAGCTGCAATCTATGTCCAACCTTATATGAGTTTGAAAAAAAAGGCTTGTTAATGTAACAATGTTTTGTTACAATGCGAATGTAACAATGTTACACAAAGGGATTGAAGGGATGGCCGATGGATACTTTGGGATATATTTCTAAGAAAGAGCTGCTGAAGACGACCGGTATCTCTTATGGTCAGCTTTATCGCTGGAAGAGGCAGAATTTGATTCCGGAAGCCTGGTTTATCAAACAATCTTCTTTCACCGGTCAGGAGACGTTCTTTCCCAGGGAGCAAATTCTTAAACGGATTGATGAGATACAGCGACTTAAGGATCGGTACACCCTGGATGAGCTGAGCGAATTGTTCTCGCCGGAGACGGGAAGCCGGACCTACGAAGCTTCCGAGGTTCGCCGTCTGCCCGGAATTCACCAGGAGGCGGTACGGTGGTTTGAGCATTATCTGCTGAAGGACCGGTTTAGCTTCATGGAGGTACTGTTTATCCACTTGACCGGGTCCCTGATCAAGAAATGCCCCTTAAGCGACAAGGAAGCCGAGAGGTTCGTTATGTGCGCCAAGGAATGGCTTCCCCGGATCAAGGGAACGAATGTCTCGGTCTATGTGGTCAGCAAGGACGGGACGCTGCTGTTTCTGCTTGCCGAGCAGGAAGGAAGGCTGCTGATCGATCCGGCTGCGGTGCTGGTCGATAAGGTGGATTTGGAAGACCTGTCGAAAGATTTAAATTTGATGCTAAATCAACCTGTGAGGTGAGCGTTTTGACAGCAACGACGGATTTACAAGATATTAAGATTTCGGGAAGCGGCAAGCTATTGGGCGGCCGGTACAATCAAGTTAAAATTTCGGGCTCCGGCAAGATCGGCGGAGAAATAGAGGCGAACCGGGTCAAAATTTCCGGTTCCGGCAGCGTAGAGGGCAAGGCGGTCATCAAGGAGCTTAATGTTAGCGGAAGCTGCAGCTTCCATGACCATCTGGGTGGAGAATCCTGTGAGGTAAGCGGGTCTATCCGCGCGAAGGGTAATGTTCATATGGAGAGGCTTAAAGTAAGCGGCGCCTTTACCTGTTCCCAATCGGTGAGAAGCGAAGATATTCACATACGTGGAAGCATCAAAGCCGACAAAATCGAGACCGAGGAGTTCCGGCTGGAGGGCAGCATGAACATTCGC
This sequence comes from Paenibacillus sp. SAFN-117, assembly GCF_051966115.1. Taxonomy (NCBI): domain Bacteria; kingdom Bacillati; phylum Bacillota; class Bacilli; order Caryophanales; family Paenibacillaceae; genus Paenibacillus; species Paenibacillus sp. SAFN-117. Next base: position 16,576 of record NZ_JBQCLK010000030.1, on the reverse strand, counting down.
AAGGAGCTGAACGCGAATGTCGCGGACATTATCCTGTACGGGCCTTGCAGGGCCAATGAGATAGGCGGAGAGACGATATCCGTTTATTCGCACCATTCCCAGCCCGGCTTGATCCGGGCCCTGCTGTCCTTGTTCCAAGGGCAGCATATGCTGACCTCCGATTTAATTGAAGGAACGAATGTTTATCTGGAGAACACCAGAGCGAAAATCGTTCGTGGAGGGCAGGTCAAAATTGGCCCCGGCTGTCAAATTGAACGGGTGGAATATATGGACTCGCTGGACGTTTCCCCGGAAGCCCGGGTTGGCGATGCTGTTCAAATCTAAATAGGTCATTAATGGCGAGAACCCATAGATTCCGCCGTTGCAACCCCTTCTCCTCCGGGAGAGGGGGTTTTTCTTATCAATTCTTTTAGCGATAAAAAATGGAACAACTTTCGGATTCGCAAAAAAGCTTCCGATGAAACCCGATTTTCACCTGTACTCACAGGGCTGGCCCTATATCCAGTTTGCGATTTTTCAGCACCGGGGACTTACGTTTTATGTGAACTCTTTTCGGGACAGCCTCGGTCGTCTGCCGGAGTGAGTTAAAGACGATCAAAACTGCAGGTCTTTTTCGGAAAAAGCTTCGCGGCGGGCTCATTCAAAAGCAATTGCGCAGGTTTTTTTCGGAAAAAATGCCTCGCGGTGGCTCATTCGAAAGCAATTGCGCAGGTCTTTTTCGGAAAAACCTCGCGGTGGCTCATTCAAAAGCAATAGTGCAGGTCTTTTCCGGAAAAAGCTTCGCGGCGGCTCATTCAAAAGCAATAGTGCAGGTCTTTTTCCGAAAAAACGGCGTCATGCCTAATCCTAGAGCAATAATACAGGTCTTTGGGGCGATTTTTTGCGAAATGGCTCCATTTTGGCAAAAAGACGTGCACATTTGAGCGTCTTTCGCCTTCTTTTTGGAAAAAGGCTGGATTTTAATGCACTTTTGCTCGTCTTTGCGACGTCTTTACCGACCCGGATGCAGCGCGCCACCCCTTCTCTTGCTCAACATTTGCTCCAATGGGCAGCGATGAAAGAGAAGAGCGAATGTGACTGAAAAATTGAACACTAGACTCGCTTTTTTTCGAAGCTTTCACGGTTCTGTCGGTTCAGGCCGGTTCTCACATATAGTTCTTTACTACGGCATTCCCCACAACATGAAGAGCGACCGCTTTTAGAGGGAGGGTTAGACGTCGACTCCATTGGAGTGCGGACGGAATACGCCTCGAAGGCATTCGTCCCTTTGTGGGGGATTACAGGGCTCCCCGCAAAGTACCCGGAATAAGCTTCAAAGGCTGCTCGTCAGTTTGCGGGATATAATTTTGAGGGGAGCCTCCACCCTCTGTTGCCTGAGCGGGGAATTACCTGTCGATGGGGGAATCATTCGGACGTTCCGTCAGGGACCCCGCCTCGGTCCTGTACATGCTTCCCGGCGTCCGCGGAGGCTGCTTGCTCCTGCTCCGCCCGTGCTCTCTTTTCCTTCCAGAACAGGGCGCTTAGTATTCGTTCGATCCATTCTTTATCCTCCGGGGAAAGCAGTATTCCGTCGAATTCGAGCTCGTTCTCCCGTATAAAGCGGCGTAAATTAACCGGTGCCTGGGGTGGCGGGACGAGCTCGGTTTCGGGCTGCAGGTAGCCCGCTTCTTGCATGAGAACGGCATAGGAGGTATTGAGTCCGGCGGACAATTTCAGCAATATTTCCGGAGAAGGAATTCCCCGCTGTCCATTCTCGATTTGGGATATATAGGAAGGGGATACTCCTGAACGGTCAGCGACTTCACGAATAGTAAAACCTTTCCTTTTACGCATTTGGCGAAGTTTATCATAGAACATGTTCTTCCATTTCTCCTTGATAGAAATAGGTTCCGTTAGTTAACAATAATAACATAAAAGTTTACAATTGTGTAATCAATCTGACAAATTGCGAAAATTTATTACACTAGTAAACTAAAATGATTGCAAAAGTAAATATAATCCAGTATAATAGGAACAAAAATGGGAACAGTTGGAGGAGATTGCTTGAAAATCATTGCCAGACCTAATCTGTTTGCCAGAACCCGAATCATGAAGGGAATGTCTCAGCGTGAATTGGCCAGGCGCTCCGGCCTGAGTCACACCTATATCAGTATGCTGGAGCGATCGAAGAAGTCGGTCGGACCAGCCGCCGCCAAGAAGCTGAGCGATGTACTGGAAATACCGATGGATGAGTTGTTTATTATTAAGTAATTCATTGCCGCCATGAATTTCTTCCCCTCTATCTTTCCTCGCTAGTAACATGGGATCCTTTGTTGCTTTCTACCGGCTTTCCGCGTGGGATAACGAGCTCTTAGCAATCATGCAATCGGTGGTCCGACATCTGAGCTCATCTCTCCATTATCTAATTTTATTTCAAATTGTAAAATTATTGTTGAAATATAGTTTCTTTAGAAATACAATAGTATTGGGACATATTGTAAGCGGTATCAAGGATTTGCAGTTCATCATTAAAACATTTTCGTGAAGCGGGAGGTGAAATTGGAGCCGTTTCGAGTTTCGCCGTCTTTTATTGTGACTGATATGCTGATCATCATGTGAGGAGATTGAAGCAGAACAAAATATGGAGGAGTGAGATCATGTATGATCGTCAATCCAGGTTCGCAAAACAATCTTTGATGGTCTTATTATCGTTGGTACTTGCTGTAGGAGGCCTGCTGGCCGGTTTTCCTCAAGGTCGATCTTATGCGCAAACGCCTGATTTTCATCCGGTCCGTCAGGATGAATTTCCGGTAGCTCCGGGTGCTTATCATAAGGAAATGACATTGGAGGGGGGAATTTATGTCGAGGAGGTTAAGGTGATGGAGATTGATCCGTCCCAACCCTTCCTTGAATTGGCGGTGACTTCTCCCAAAGGGAAGGTAGTCTCCCTGGATACGGTGCGCAATCAGGCGAAGCTGGCGGAAAGCGAGGGCCGCAGGGCGGTTGCGGCTTTCAACATGGATTTCTACAATACGGATCCGAATTTCGCCGGTATACCGACGGGTCACCAGATCAGCGCGGGAGAAGTTATTACGGCCCCTTCCACTCGGCGCAACGTGCTGGCTCAGATGAAGGACGGCACAGTGCGGATCGAGACCGAGGTCGAGCTTGCCGCTTCTGTCAAGGCGGAGGACGGGGAGACGGCGGTCATCTCCGGAGTGAACCGTGCGGTGACGGCAGCCTTGTCTAATCATCTCTTCGTATTCACGGACCGGTTCAGTTCCACGACCAAATCGGTTGGCGAACAGATCGTGGAGGTGATTATCGCTCCCGATCCGGCCGGGTCCGTGCTGCAGCCCGGCATTCCACTCTCGGGAACGGTTGAAGCTGTTGTAGAGGGGGGGAATCAGCCGATTCCGGGCGGCAAGCTGGTCGTCACCGCAACCGGCAGCAAGGCGGAGTGGGCCCGCCGCAAGCTGACACCCGGCAGCCGGGTAGAGCTGGATGTTCAATTTACCAAAGGAATGAACGAAGCCCTGCAACTGGTTTCCGGCAGTGTATTATTGGTCAGGAACGGACAAGCCACCCCCGAGGCGCTTGCGGATAAAGACCGCCACCCGCGCACTTTCGTCGCGGTCAAGCAGGGGAAGCTGTACGTGTACACGTTCGATGGCCGCCAGCCCGGGTATTCAGACGGGGTTACGCTTGCGGAAGGAGCGCTGTTTCTGCAGGAGGAAGGGATGGAATTCGCTCTGAATGTGGACGGCGGAGGCTCGACCACCTATGCGGCCCGTCTGCCGGGGGATCAGAGCTTGTCTGTTCTGAATCGCCCGTCCGACGGCTACGAGCGTTCCAATTCCAATTCCCTGGTTGTTTTGTCCACGGCCCCCGTTAAGGAACTGTCCACTTTGCTTCCTGCCCCCAAAGGGCCGGTCAAGGTGATCGCGGGAGGCAGCATTTCATTTACTTCCAAGGGACAGGATGAGTTTTACAACGGCATACCCGTCGATTCTTCGCAGCTGACATGGGAAGCGGATGCCGCCATTGGGACGATAGATTCGCTGGGAAGATTTACTGCGGCGGCAACGCCCGCGGAAGGACAGGTAACTGTCCGCTTAGGAGAAATATCAGCACAAGTAAATATACAGGTGGTTACGCAAGTGGAACGAATAGAGCTTATACCATCCATCGCGGTGATCAATCCTGGGGATAAGCAATCGTTCCGCGTGCGCGGTTACGATGCGAATGGCCAGGAAGTGATTTTATCGCCGGATCGGTTGAATTGGAGCATGGAAGGCAATCTTGGCACATTATCTCCGTCGGGAGAATTGACGGCCGGTAACGAATCTGCTTCCGGCAAAGTAATAGTATCCATTGGCCAGGCTTCGGCCGAGGCGGTGGTTCATATTGGCAAGCCCCCCGTCTTGGTGGAGGATTTCGAAGCGTTGGACGATTTAGTCCCGTCGCTTGTTAACGCGGTTCCGGGATCGGTGAAGCTGGAGCTGTCCAGCCGCCCCAATCCGGTACGGGTAGGCGCTCATGCGGTCAAGCTGACCTATGATTTTACAGGGACGAGCGGGACCTCCGCCGCGTACATCAATTTCCGGGAGAACGGAGCGGCAGGAAGGACGCTGGAGGATTATCCGATCAAGCTGGGGTTGTGGGTATATGGAGACGGCAACAAGCATTGGCTGAGAGGCCAAATTCAGGATGGCAACGGAACGAAGAAGCCGATAGATTTTACAGGCTCGGGTCAGTTGAATTGGGTCGGCTGGAAATATGTGACTGCGGACATCCCCGCGGGAATGCCGCTGCCCCTCAAGCTTACCCAGATTTATGTCGTGGAAACAAGCAATGCCAATAAAAACGCGGGCGCCATTTATTTCGATCATTTGCGCTCCATCTACAGCGAGACCGGAGAAGACCTGGAAGGTCCCGTGTTCAGTGACCGGACTCCGGAGCCCGGCAGTCAGATCTCCACGGGAACGCCGATCATTGCGGCTACGGTCAAGGACGCTGGAACGGGAGTCGATCGCGGCTCGATCGTCTTGCGGCTCGATGGGACGGTCGTCGCCCATGAGTTCGATGAAGCCGGCGGACGGGTAAGCTATACCCCCGTAGAGGCGTTGAAGGACGGCGAGCATCGCGTAGTCATCGAAGCGGCGGATCTGGCCGGAAATCCGGCGGTGCCGAATGCGGATTGGACCTTCAGCATCGACACGGCCCCCGACAGGGAAGCACCGACCGTCAGCGTCATCAGTCCGATGGACGGCATCCGTACCCGCACCGATCAGCCGAGAATCGCCGTCAAGCTGACGGATGACAAGTCGGGGATCGATTCCGGCAGCATCACGCTGGAGCTGGACGGAACGGCCGTCCCCCATCGATATGATGAAGCGAGCAGCACGGTATATTATACGGTTCCGGACAAGCTGCAGCAGGGAACGACGCACAGGGTCAGGCTGTCGGCCGCGGATATGAGCGGCAATCGGGCGGAACAGGAGTGGTCGTTCACCATCGGCCGGCTTCCCGGACAACCGAATGATCCGAACCGGTTCCAGATTAGCGTCATCGGAGATGGAGGGTATTATACGGCCGGGCAAGGGGAGACCGCTGCGGATATTCTTCTGCGGGAGCAAATTGCCCGGATTAACCGGGAGGATTCCGAGCTGGTTGGCTACACAGGAGATATTGTGGAGAACGACACCCCGGAGAATTACGCTATCGCAATCGAAAATATGAATCTGTTCCGGATGCCTTATCTGGTCAGCATCGGCAATCATGAAATATCCGGAACCGGGTCCAGAGTGAATTATCAGAGTACATTCGGCGATACGACCTACCTGTATGATTTCGGCAATACGAGAATCATCGGACTGGATACGGCCTCCGGCATGATTTCCAATTCGGACGCTTCTCAGTGGCCGTGGCTGGAGGAAACGCTGGCGGACACGGAGCAGAACAACATCATAATTATCATGCATGTCCCGCCCGATGAAATTACCGCGGACGGTGAAAACCTCAACACAGGGCACGGTTTTCAAAACAGTGAGGAAGCCGGCCGATTGTATGATCTACTGGGAACGTATAAGGCCGCGCACCCGAGCAAGAACCTAATTGTGTTCAGCGGAGATTTGCATGCATACCTCCACAAGCAGGTTCAGGGAGTGCACTATATCGTCTCGGGAGGGGGCGGCAAGTATACCCATATCTCCCCCGACAAGGGCGGGTTCTATCATTACTTGAATGTTCACGTCGAAGACGATTCGCTGAGCTGGGATGTCATCCCGCTTCTCGAACGCATCGATTTCGTTCAGGCGCCGGATACGATCCAGCGAGGCGAGACGGTAACCCTGCGGGCGGACGGACATTTCATGACCAGCACCAATCAGCCGATCACGATGCCGGTTCAATCTCCTTTTAAAGTTGAATGGGAGACTAGCGATCCGCAGGTAGCTTCGGTAGATTCGGAAGGCAGAGTCACCGGCCATTCAACCGGCGAGGCGGTCATCACCGTTAAATCCGGGTGGGCGAAAGCGGAGAAGACCCTGCGTGTCAGCGGAGGAGAGCCGATAGGCCTCGAGCTGACGGGTCTCGAGCCTCTCGAGGCGGGAGATACGGCGCAGGCAGAGGTCTGGCAGTTATTGAGCGACGGCAGCCGGGTGAAGCTGTCCGGGGATGTCCGCTTCCACAGCAGCAACGACCTGGTGGCCGAAGTGTCCGATGACGGACTGGTCAGCGCCTGGCAGGCGGGGGAAGCCGTTATTACGGCGGAATACGGGACATGGAGCGCGACTTATACGCTCATCGTCTCCCCTTATACCGGCGTTCCTCTGCAGGAGAAGGTGATGGCTGTAGATGCTGCCGCCGGAGCGATAGAATTAGAGTTTGCGGGGGCAATGCCTCTTACCGAAACTTTCAAAGTATTCCAAACCGGGCAAGGACAGCCGGCGGAGAGGACGTTAAACGATGTAAGAGTCGGAGCGGAGAATGTTACTGCGTTCATTAACCGCTCGGGGGCGGTTTACAAGCTCCTGATCGAAGGGGAGACCCCGCCGGGCCGCATGCGGGTAGGCATCCGCACGGATATCGGTAATATTGCCGACCTGACGACCCTTAACCACAGCCGCATTGAGCTTGTGGCCAAGGAAGGCTTCCGGCTGGAGGACAAAATAGCGGGCGTAACGTTCGATATTGCCGCGAACAGCCCGGCCGCACTCACGGTAAGCGGCGGTCAGACCGTTGTTCACTATGGAGGAGCGGAGCTCTACCGAACGGCGAACCGGCTGTATGCCCATCCGGCCGGGGAGGATTCGCGGATTCAGGTAAGCAGCATCCGCCGCTCGCAGGGGCAGCCGCAGTACCGGGGAACCCTGGAAATGACATTGACCCCTGCCAAAGATGCTTTAAGATTAATTAACGATATCGACTTGGAGCGGTATTTGTATCAGGTCGTTCCGAGCGAGATGCCGGCTTCCTTCGGGCTCGAAGCGCTGAAGGCCCAGGCCGTAGCGGCCCGGACCTATGCGCTGACCGATTATTACAACAGCCGGTTTGCCGATCGCGGCTTCCATATCGACGACAGCACGCTAAGCCAGGTGTATAACAACAGTGCGGAGAATGGTTTGACGACCCAGGCGGTTAACGAAACCGCCGGGATAGTGATGAAGAGCGGCAACGAGCTTGTGGATGCCCGGTTCTACTCCACATCGGGAGGATACGGGGCCTCCAGGCATGAGGTGTGGGCGGATGCGCCTCCCTCCAATGCATTCCCGGGCACGCCGGCCCCTTATTTGACCGCTCAGAGCTATACGTATGATCCGTCCGACCCCGGGGAAATGCTGAGGATCGATACGGCCAACGAGCGGCAAATCAACGAGTTTTATAAAACGTTGTCGCATACCGGATACGATTCGGATTCCCTCTATTTCCGCTGGAAGGTCGGCTTGACCAGGCAGGAGCTGGAGAATACGATCAACCGGAATTTGCCCGACCGGTACGCGGCGGACCCGCTGTTTATCTTAACCATGCAGCCGGACGGAAGCTTCGCCAGCCAGCCGATTCCGCCAGGAGGCATCGGAAGCCTCCGCAATATGTACGTGGCCAAGCGGGGGGCGGGCGGTAATATTATGGAGCTTGTCGTGGAAGGCAGCAGCGGAACCTATAAAATTGTCAAGGAATTTAACATCCGCTTTACCATTCGCCCAAGTCAAGCGTACACGGGCGGCGGCGATATTTTCGCTTACCGGGCCAAGGGAGGATCAGCCGACTACGATCCGGCGGCAACGTTACGAAATCCGAGCATCCTGTATTCCGCCTTCTTCACTTTCGATCTGGAGAGGGACGGGCAGGGAGACATCGTGCGCATTACATTCTACGGGGGAGGCAACGGTCACGGTGTGGGCATGAGCCAGTACGGCGCCTCGTTATTAGGCGGCAGAGGCTGGAGCTATGACCGGATTCTGACCACGTATTATCCGAATATGAATCTGGTCCCCATTTACGGTCCCTCCAGGCAGCTGGAATCGATTGAACTGTCCGGTCCCGATTCGCTGGTTGCGGGAGAGACAGGCCAGACCGAGGTGACAGCCTACTATTCGGACGGCACGATGGAAGTAATAACGGAAGGCGTTAACTACGCCAGCAGCCATCCGGAGGTGGCTGCCGTCGACGAGTCGGGTCTGGTGACGGCTCTCCGTCCGGGACAGACGGTGATAGCTGCCGAATATGAGGGGCAGACGGCCAGCTACCGCTTGACGGTTACACCATCCCTGAACAAGCTGGAGATAAGCGGACTCGGTCCGATGCGGCCGGGAGAGCAGAGCCAGACCGTCGTCATGGCCGTCTATGGAGATGGGTCGCGGCATCCCGTTATGACGGGAGTCACCTTCTCCAGCAGCCGTCCGGAGGTGGCCTCCATCAACGAGACGGGTCTGGTGACGGCTCTCCGTCCGGGACAGACGGTCATATCCGCCGTATATGCCGGGCAGACAGCAGGCTACAACCTGACGGTGATCTCCCCGGAGCCGGAGACCCGCCTCGAAATCATAGGTCTGTCGGCGATGAATGCGGGCGAGAAGCGCCAGATTGAAGCGAAATTGATTCATGCTGACGGCTCCTCGGAGACGGTATCGAAGGGTGTGCAATGGACAAGCAGCGATCCTCAAATAGCCAAGATCGATTCCAAAGGCAGGATCACTGCACTTAAACCGGGAGTTGCTACGATCCGGGCGCAATATCGGGAGTGGGTTGCGGAAGCAGAGCTTGTAGTGCGGGTTCAATTGCAGAAGCTGGATATAGGCAAGCTGAAGCCGATGAAGGAAGGTGAGACATTCCAGATCGTGGTTACGGCTATCTACAGCGACGGGACCCGGGAGACGGTTACTGCCGATTCGGCTTTCACGAGCAGCGACCCCGATACAGCCACGGTGGATAACGGAGGTTTAATCCGCGCCCTGCACAAAGGAAAGACGACGATTACGGTCGAATATGGCGGCCTGCAGGTCACAGAGAAGCTTAATGTCACCAAGGCGCCCCCTGGCCGCAACAAATAATCCTCTCTGCCGCTGAAGTTGCGGAGAGGACCTGTTTCGCCGATAGCAATCTCGTTATAGCGGTCTTGGAAGAGGACTTCGATGGAAGTCCTCTTCTTTATGGAGATTTTTAGTCGCGATCAATCGGGCCAAACATCATCCGGCATGGCGATCAAAGCAATGTTCTTGCTTGAGCTGTCCATCGTGTTAATAGCCGCTTAATCAAGCTCCTCGTTAACGGCCAAACAAGCTTTTATCAATTCTTTTCCTTCCATCCCTAGGACTGGGCAACATTCACTCCGATGATGAATAATGTGAATCATTGAAAATGAAAAAACGGGGTGTATAACCTATGGGAATTCGACCGCCTTCTGACAATACTTTCGATTATATTGTGATTGGAGCGGGGACGGCCGGAGGGGTAATCGCTAAAAAGTTAACGGACGATAAGAAGACCTCCGTGCTCGTTCTGGAAGCGGGAACTAATATGCCGAACAATAGCCCTTCGCTTGAAACAGCAAGTATTGTGGCAAACGACAACATTCTTTCTTTTAACGCTTTCTCGGCCATCGAAGAAAATATCGGCCGCCAGCTTAAATTGGCGAGCGGAAGAGTCATTGGAGGAAGCTCCCAACATAATTTTATGTATGCGGTACGCGGGAGCCGCAACCTCTACGATGAGTGGGCGAATCTTTTCGGAAACCAATGGAGTTACGAGAAAGTGCGCACTTTATTTAAACAAAACGAAACTTATACGGGAGAAACCCAAAATCCGAGCGAACGGGGGACGGATGGTCCGATTTTCATCAGGCAGCAGAGGATTCCTAATCGGGGGATCGTCTATTCATTGGCCCAGGCCGCTTCAGACGTATTGAATATCCCGATTGTTGAGGATTATAATACGGGCATCAGAGATTGTACTTTTTTCAAATCACAATTTATCCAACGGGAAGTTAACGGAAGGTTTGCCCGTTCATCAACGACAACCGGATATTTAAATCGTAAAATTGTCACGCAAGGAAATGAATTCGAATCGGATGAGGTTGGTGTTGGACAGAGGAAACTGCTCAATTTTGCAAAAACAACCGTAAATAAAATCTTGTTTAGGCGTAAGAAGAGGACCAATATTGCGGTTGGAGTTGAATTTGTCAGGGACGGATCATCACAAAGAGCCTTTGCCAGAAAAGGAATTGTCGTATCGGCGGGGATATTTTCATCCACCATTTTGCAGCGTCGGGCATTGGCAGAACGGAGGAACTAAGCAAGGCGGGTATATCAACCTTGGTAGAGAGCCCGTATGTCGGTCACAATCTTAGAACCCACTATGCTATCGCAATGGGGGTTGAAGTTGAAACAAGCCGGCTAACGAAAGTATTGTCCGCCGACCCTGATCAGCCGGTAGCGCTTGGCGCTTTCAAAAAGGATAGAGGACCTGGGCGACGTCTTCAAATTATTGGCCTTCCACTGCCGATTTTTATCCCGGCTCAAGATATATTCGTGAATCAATGGCAATTTAACCCCGCAAAACGGAGCAATATCATGAGTCTTGCGATCTTGGATGTTAATCCTCAGAGCACAGGCTCGATTACCATTGCACACAGTGATCCGGAGGCTTATCCGTTGATTCGCTTTAATCCGTTAGAAGATCCTGACGATTTAGATTTTGCAGTGGATCAATTGATAGAAACGTTCGAAATTATGCGAAGAGCTCGGGCAATTGATCCGGGCGGCATTTATAAGGTCGTATACCCTCCCGAAAATATATTCCATTTAGCAAATGAAAATGAAAAACGCAACCTTCTCGCGAACTATGTGAAGGCTTCTTATGTCAATTTCACTCATTTTGGGGGCACATGCCGGATGGGCAGAAATATTCGAGAAGGAGTTGTCGATGGGTTTCTAAATGTATTCGGTACGAAAAATCTTAAGGTTGCCGACCTATCAATCACGCCTTTTCTACCGGACGGCAATCCATCCGCTGCTGCCCAAATGATCGGGTTGAATGCGGTACGCTTTATTCGCGCCAATAAGTGAAAGCGCAGCAGGTGGTAGCCATTCGAAAGAGAAAGACTAAGACAAAAATGGTTGCTCAACACAAATGGGCTAAATTCCGAGTTTTAAAAGAAATGAATGAACTCGAGCCTTTTTTACCGGCAACGCAAAAATTTAGAAAACGAGTTTTATGGGACTTTATCGACAAATACGGAAAAGTTATGCTTAAGCCTTACCTCGGACATTCCGGCCGCGGCGTAATTCAAGTATCGCGGTTGGAAGAAAATCGGTTTGCAATTCATATTGAAAACAAGAAAATAATTGTGGACGGAAAGCGATCTGTTTCCGATCAGCTTGAGAAATTGACGAATGCCCGGAGATATATTGTACAGCGCCGAATATCATTAGCTGAAATTAACAAAAGGCCGTTCGATATAAGAGTTATGGTAAAAAGGAAAAAACAATCTCCCTGGAAAGTAACGGGGATGTTCGCCAAGGTAGCCGAGAGAGATTATGTCGTTTCCAACGTGTCCGGAACCCTGCTTCCGGTTGAAGCCGCGATTGAACAATCGCTTATGAAACCCGTTCCAACTGAAAAATTATTAAAGCGAATCAAGAAAGTCTGTTTGACCGCGTCAAAGCAACTGGGCAATGTTTATGCTGCGCAGAATATTATAGGCTTCGATATCGGCTTGGATCATGATGCTAACGTCTGGATTATAGAAGCCAATTTTAAGCCGAGCCTGCGGCCGCTTATATTATTGAAGGGTACCTGAAAAGGTGCCCTTCTGGCCTTGTAACGGCCCTCCGCCGTTTCATTATTCTGGTCGGATTAAACGCCCTGTGCTTATAATTTCCACCGGAAAAACCGCCCAAAGACTTTCAGTCTATTCGATTTTTTATCCTGGGTATCTCCTTATGTCGGGCTATAAACGGTCCATACGAACGGGAGAGCGTTTGGAAAGAGGGCAAACGGCCAAGGAGCAAACGCATACACTAATATTGGAAGCTATTTTTTGAACGAGGGCTTGGCTTACCAAATCGGACTGACTCCGGATGGGGTTCCGGGCAGTCATTTGGCTGGAGAGCCGACTTTCCAATCCTGTCCCGGAAGAGTACAATAGATATGATAAGAAGCGAACGTTTGTTTTTTGCCTTTAAGCGAAGTTATCGGGCGAAGTCTTTCCGGTGTGGCGCTCGAAGGTCAGACATAGGATCGAAGTACAGTCATATCACCAAACCTTATTGAAGCATCGTTAAGAACCGGCAAAAATGCAGGTCTTTGGAAGAAATTCGGTTGAAATCGGCCAAAGACATGCGAAAGTGCAGTTGAATTCGGCATTTAACTGATTTTGGTCTTTTCCGGGGATTTACCTGCAGGTTTGCTCGTCTTCGGCAATGTTTGGCGATATCACGCTGATTGACATGCATTTTTGCTTGTCATTTGAAGCCATCCTTCGGCTGTTCAGTTGATAGGAAGGAAGCCCAAACATGCCTTGATGTGCTGAACATCACCATACATCGCGCAGATAAAAGAGACAGGAAGCCAAACTTGTCTCTAAGGGCCGAGCATCGCCTTACATTGTGCAGACAAGTTAGCTTCGCGGTCCGAACTTGGCGTAAAGTGTTCTAATCATTCACCAGACTTTTAGGAGGATTCTCATGAACGTACTGCAAGCATTATTTTTCCCGCCGGAGCAGCCCGGGGGAGTATCTTCGATGATTCCGTTTATGAAGGAGCGTTTTGTCAGAAACAGCTGGGGAATGGAACTGTTCTACCTGCCGAGGAGACTTAGGGGGAAAGGAAACGAGCCGGTGGAGTTCGCCACCTTCGATTGGAAGGCTTACGGGGGCCATCCCGTTGTTGATAAATATATTCAAACCTATAAAGATTACGTTTGGTGGACAAGGCTGCGCATCCGTCAGCGCTATGACCTCATCCACGCCCATCATCCGATTGCCGCGTTGGCTATGCGCCAGCTTTTTCCGGAGACCCCGGTTCTGTTGACCATCCATTCCAGCTACGAGAGAGAGCTGGTGCTGAACGGGCATATCGAGGCGGACGGGCCGGAGCATCGTTTCCTGACTTCGCTGTATCATGAGCTGGAAGTGAAGCTGGAGCAAATATTAACGGTATCGGAATCGTTTAAAAGCTACCTGTCCCATTATGTGCAGGAGCCGGACAAAATCAGAGTCGTTCCGAACGGTTTCGATGAAAGAAGATTTCGTCCCATGCCGCATGAGAATGAAGTTCCTCAATTGATTACGGTCTGCCGTCTGGTTCCGGCCAAAGGATTGGACATATTGCTGGCAGCCTGTTCGGAATTGAAGAAGCGCGGTCATTCCTTCGTGCTGCATATTATTGGAGACGGACCATACCGGCCGGAGCTGGAGCGGATGGCTGTTGATCTTGATGTGTATGAGGAAACTATATTCTACGGCTATATGCTTCATCCGGAACAGTTTATGCCGTTCTTTGATATTTTCGTGCTGCCTTCCCGTGCCGAGGCCTTCGGCTCCGTCTTCGCGGAAGCGGCTCTCTGCCGGCTTGCGCTGGTCGGAACGAATGTCGGGGGAATCTCCGAGCAGATCGAGCATGGACGGAACGGGTTTCTAGTCCCGCCCGAGGATGCCGAAGCTCTGGCGGAGGCGCTCGCCAAGCTGATGGAGGAGCCCGATCTGCGCTCCCGGATGGCGGGCCTGGCGGAGAAGAAGGCCAAGTCAAATTACTCACTGCAGCGGGTCATTCGCCAATTGGCCAAGGTATACGAAGAATACCGGCGTCCCGAGGCCCGGGGGTAATAGTTGTCTACGCCGTGCCGAAGCGGCGGAAGCGGCTAGACAGCAGGTTCTTGCCGCCTTTAGGCTGGCAGAGCGACCGGTAGTCACGCATAGTTTTCCTTTTTTTTCATTGCAAGAACTTGGACCGTACGATGTGTTAAAATAGGACAATGATGGAAAAAACAAACCGATGATGAGGCTACGAACATAGGGATTGGAAAGGGTAGAAGGTACAGATGAACAAACAAGTTCTTATCGTGGATGACGATAAAGAAATTGCCAAGCTTATAGAAATCTATTTGGTGAATGAAGGGTATAAAGTCATCAAGGCGCATAACGGTCGGGAGGCGCTGAAAGTCATTTCTACGGAAAGTATTCAACTGGTCATTCTCGATGTTATGATGCCGGGGCTCGACGGATTGGAGGTTTGCCGGCAAATTCGGGAGAAGGATAATATTCCGATTCTGATGCTGAGCGCCAAGGGAGAGGATATAGACAAAATACTCGGGCTCACGACCGGAGCCGACGATTATATGGTCAAACCGTTCAACCCTCTGGAATTGCTTGCGCGGGTCAAGTCGCTCTTCCGCAGAACTTTTGACCTCAATCCGCAGCTTCAGGCTTCAGGCGACGGGACAATTACGATTCATTCTCTGCAAATTAACAAATCGACTCACACCGTTACGGTAGAGGGACATAGGGTCAATTTAACCTCGTTGGAGTTTGATATTCTTTATTTGCTGGCCAGTCATCCGGGGAGGGTGTTCAGCGCCGAGGAAATTTTCGAAAGAGTGTGGAAAGAGAAGTATTACCAATCCCATAACACGGTTATGGTTCATATCAGCAAGCTGCGGGATAAATTGGAAAGCGAGCCGGGAGGAACGAAGCTGATCCAAACGGTATGGGGAGTCGGGTATAAAATTGATCACTAATTTATTTTACAGACTTCGTTGGAAGCTGCTTCTGCTTTTTGTCATTTCGCTTGTATTTTCTTTGCTGGGGGTGCTGTTTCTGTTCGTTACCGCCCAACTGCTGGTGGCGGCTGGGCCCAATATTATCAGCCAATTCTTTAGAAGCTTGTACTACACGGTCGGGCCTGTGTCGGTATCGCTTGTAACGGGGGTGGTTTTGTTCATTGGCTTTGTTGTCCTGCTCAGCCATCGAAGTATCCGATATCTTGGTCAAATCACGAAAGCGGTACAGCAAATCTCCTCCGGCGATTTCGATGTGCGTATCCCCGTCCGTTCCCGGGACGAGCTGGGGGAACTCGGAGAGAACATCAACCGGATGGCGGAACAGCTCAAGGTGTCTATTGAAGAAGAGCGGAGAGCGGAGCGGACGAAGAATGAGCTGATTACCAGCGTTTCGCATGATTTGCGGACGCCGCTGACATCGATTAACGGCTATCTGGGGCTGATCGAGCAGGACCGTTACCGGGACGAGGTAGAACTCCGTTATTATGTCAACATTGCCTACGACAAAGCCCAGCGGCTAACGGGGCTGATCAACGATTTGTTCGAATATGCAAGAGCAAGCGGAGGAGGCATGAAATTGAAGCCCTCCCCCATTAATCTCGTCGAGATGCTCGGGCAGCTTGCGGCCCAATTTCGTTTGCAGCTGGAACGGACGGGCATGGAGTGCCGGTTATTTTTTCCGGAAGAAAAAATTATCATTACGGCCGATGGAGACAAGCTGGTCCGTGTGTTTGAAAATTTGCTGATCAACGCCATGAATTACGGCAAGGACGGAAAATATATCGATTTAAGAGTGACACGGGAAAACGGCGATGCGGTTGTGCATGTGGTCAACTACGGGGAGCCTATTCCGAACACGGATCTTCCTCATATTTTTGACCGGTTCTATCGTGTGGAGAAATCGAGGGCCGAGGAAACGGGTGGCTCGGGTCTCGGGCTGGCGATTGCCAAGACGATTGTCGATCTCCATGGCGGTACGATCTCGGCCGATAGCGATCAATTAAGAACGCTGTTTGAAATCAGACTCCCGATAACAAATCCCGCGGCTCAGGCATAGTTCCTTTCGCATGGCGAGCCGTCTGCCGATACAAGGCTTCTTTGCAAGGTCTTTTCGAAAAGGCTTCGCATAGAAGCTTTTTTTATTTTCGGGTAATCGGAAAATTGTGTGGTTCTTCAGCAACACTTCAACTTTCATCCATATCCGGCAATTTCTCAAAGAAGGTTTCATAGGTTGTTTTGTTAACTGGACAGTGAAAAGTTCTTGTCGAAAAATTCATGGGAATAAAGGTTAAAGGTGCATACAGGAAAAGTAACCCA
>NZ_JBQCLK010000029.1:0-88229 GCF_051966115.1 Paenibacillus sp. SAFN-117 | reverse complement strand
TTAAACATAAAAAATATTTCTTATCCATCGTCCCGATGGATAACCCTACCAGCTTACACAAACTTCTTGACGCTACCAAAAAGAAGGCGAAAGACGCTCAAATGTGCACGTCTTTTTCACAAAATGGGGCCATTTCGCAAAAATCGCTCCAAAGACGTGCATTATCGCTTTAGAATAGGGCATTGCGTGGCTTTTTCTAAAAAAGACGTGCATTATCGCTTTAGAATAGGGCACTCCGCGGTTTTTTCCAAAAAAGATCTGCAGTTTTGCTTGTCTTTTACACCATCCGGTAGACGATCCGGGGTTGTCCAAAAAAGTTCACTACTAAAACGAAAATCAAGGCTTATCTGCCGAATTTAAGCTGCGAAAGTTGAATTATTAAGCTCTAATATATTCAAAGATTGATAGGAATTATCTTTATTATCTCTTCCGGGTTTATTATTTTGCTTGGTAAGCTCAATGGTTCAATGTTCGTTCATAGATATACCTCTGATATTAAACTTTCTTCCTATCTGTTCCAATTGACCATCTATATAATCGAAATTCTTCAATAAACTGTCAAAGCCTTTGTTCGGAATAATCCAAGCCTACTTGCCTACTGCATCCATTCACTCTTGAGAATTTTGTAATGATTATATGGCTCCTGATCAATCTCAATCTTGTTCACAAGGTCAAACCCGCATTTTTGAATCACTTTATTGGAGGGCAGGTTATGGGTCAGAGCTACCGCGTTCAATTCCTCCACCTTCGTGTGCTCAAATAAATACTTGATTGTCGCCTGTACGGCCTGGGTAGTGTACCCCATACTTCTATGATCTCTGGAGATGGCAAACACAATCTCTCTATTTGGCGGCGGTAATTCCTCCTTTATCCCCGTACAGCACCAGCCTATAAACTCGCGGTTGCCTTCAAAATAATTCCTAGACGAAGACGAAGCTGACCAATATGCCCTCCTTCTGTGATCGCTCGGAGGAATTTTTTATTCTCGACCGTTTCATAATGGATTAACCAGTGAAGCCTTTGCTCCTTAGGAACGTTCCAATCCGGCAAATACTGTGTAATCTCGGGCTGTTGCGTCAGAGCATATAAGTCATCCAAATCTTCAACTCTATATTCTCGTAAAATAATTTCGCTGCATTCAATGGTGAACTCATCGTCCGCGCTCTTAAGCTTCTTATCCGCATTCATATAAACCCTCCTATCCTAAACTTTGCTTGATCTCCTGAAAACGACGAAGTTTGTCCGGGTTCATGACCATATAAATGTTCAAAATTCGTCTTGAGCGCGGTTCCCGGTGAAAACAAATTGCCAGAACGGCTCGCCATTGGCGGGTTAACAGCACCCCGACCTCCCCGTTCAAATGAACGGCTGCCATCTCCCCGTCGAAGGTGCCTTTGGTCTTCACGCCACGCAGGAAAGCAAGTACGCGGTCCATGCCAAAGATCGGCCTGTAGGCTGCTTTTGTTTTGCCGCCGCCATCCGTAATGAGCGTCACTTCTTCCCGCAAATGCTTGACGAGGCCTTGGACGTCCCCGGTTTGAACGGCATGAATGAACTGTTTGACAAAAAAGGCCGCCACTTCACCTGACTCTTCCTCCAAGCCCTCTGCCGGCTCCGGTGCTGCCTGATTCATCTTCTGCTTGGCCCGGCTGAATATTTTCCGGCAGTTGCTCTCGGTCCGCTCCAGCATCCCAGCTATTTCCGGGTAGCTATATCCCAAAATATCCTTCAGGATAAAGAGCGCCCGTTCCTGCGGAGACAAAGTTTGCAGCATGACCAGCAGCGCGTATCTCACTCGCTCGTCCCTTTCCGCCTTCTCTTCCGGCTGTCCATCGATGCTGTCCAGGATCGGCTCCGGCAGCCACGGGCCCACATACTGCTCCTTCTGGCGGGCACCGGACTGCAGTAAATTAAGACAGCGGTTAATTGTCGTTTTCACTAAATAGGATTTTGGGCTTACCACCTGGTTCCAATCCTGCCTGGATAAACTTACAAATACATCGTGCACGATATCTTCCGCATCCGCTACCGATCCCAGCATGCGGTAAGCGATCCGGAACAGTTGGCCTTTGTAATCGGAGTAAAACTCTTCGAGCAACAACTCCATCTCCTTCCCGTTTAATCAACCGGCACCCTCCAGACTTGATGCGCCTCTGCTCTTTCTGACATATTATACTTCTCTCTAAGCTGAATGTCACAAATCGGGGGGCTTGATTGTCTTAACTAATGCAAGCAAACATTTAATCAGGAGGAATTGGAAATGAGTCTAAGAATCAATCACTATCAAGCAAATTCTGGGGCCTACGAGGCCATGATGGCACTGGAAGCCTTCGTCAAAAAAAGCGGCCTGGATCCGGTCTTATACGAGCTGATTAAAGTGAGGGTTTCGCAAATCAACGGCTGCTCATTCTGTATCGATAAGCACGGTAAAGATATGCTGAAGAATGGCGAGAGCATCGACCGCCTCCTGCTTCTGACCGCTTGGCGTGAGGTCTCCCTTTATTCGGACAAGGAAAAGGCCGCTCTGGAGCTGGCCGAGCATGTTACCAACATTGGGGAAGCCGGAGTGCCGGACCATGTGTACGATCAGGTTCGTGCCCATTTCGACGAGAAGGAATATATTGACCTGATCATGGCGATCAATACGATCAACGGCTGGAACCGGCTCGGAATAGCTACCGGAATGTCGCCGGGCTGTTTCGTCCGCTAATTTTCCGGCTTCGAGCGGATCCGTTATTATCATAGCAATACGACAAAGGCAGGCCTACCCTCGTTATCCGAAGGATGGTCTGCCTGTTTTTCGTTCCTATCCTATTGTCCCAGTAGATAATTTGAAGTTTCCGCCCCGTGCAGCTTCTAACGTTTACTTCCCCTCCGGTTGGTGCTCCTGCTGCTCCATCACGACAGAACCGTCATCCAGTCGAAGCCAGGTGTCGAACCGTCGTTCACCGGCGTGAAGGCGAATCATTCTTGCGCCGCGCGGGAACCCTTCGCGTCCGTACGTATTGAACCCGGTCGCCCGTCCGTAACAGAGCCTGATTCCGTGAAGCCAGCCGGTATAATCGTTGATATGGTCATGCCCGACGAAGGTTCCCATGACGTCGCCCCTTTCAACCATGGCCGAGAATAATCCGCTGTTCACCTGCGGACAGCATACTTCCTCATACTTATGCCCGTAACACACCTCTCGCTCCCATACTTCGCGGTACTCAGGCAGCGGAATATGGAGAAAAGCAAGTCCCGGCAGCGGGCTGCCCCCATTCTGTGCCGTCAAGCGGACGGATTCGCGCTCATACCAGGCGACCTGGTCTCGCCGAATCCAGTCATACCCTTTGACATGCGGAATACAGGACATATTTCCGGAATCGAAGAAATAAAGCACCGCTCCGGTTTTCCCATCCGCATTTTGTATTTGTATTATATAATTTCCGACTCCGCTGATTTCGTCCGGGCCGGGTTCGGCAACCGCATAGCGGTATTCCGTCACCGCCTCCATCAGTTCCTGTCTCGTAATCTGGGCTTCCGTATCATGATTGCCGAATACTACCGCCCATGACACCTGATGATCCTCGACAACGGAAACGGCGGCGCGAAACGATTTAACAGGGTCATGACATCTTCCTGCGGTAATCACATCACCGGTAAAAACGACAAGATCGGGCTGCTCCTCCCGAATTACCATCTGCATCAGTTCGCGGGAGCGGGTATTTTCCCGTTCGCTATCCAGTCCGGGCTCTCCCCAATCATTCCAATGGACATCCGTAAACTGCGCAATCGTAAAGGTGTTATTTTCGCGAAAAGTGAACACAGACTTCATAGGAATCTGTTCCTCCCATCTTAATCTTGCAAGGATGCGGTAAGCTTGCTTGCCTTCCATTCCTGAAAAACTAACGACTGCCGTATAGCTGAAGCCAATAACCGCTCGGCTGCTTCATCGGGCAACATACCGCAATATCAATTTAATTGAATGCGCTTTCGAAGTTTAGCCGTACGCAGCAGCCACCCTGTCAAATGGAGCCCTTCCTCCGGATAAAATCAAACTAACCTTCACCCACTCCTTCACTACTCCGCCAATCTGATTTCTACATTTTTCTCCTGCAGGTGCCTGATCCATTCCGCAGGGCAATTCCGATCGGTCACAATCATCGATACTTCCTGAAGATCTGCAATTTTGGCAAATGTAGTCACCCCCAGCTTGGAATGATCGGCCAAGACGATTGCTTCTTCCGCGCGCTCGATCATTTTGCGGGAGATGCTTGCCTCGTTGACATCGTAGTCCGTAATTCCATCCACCAGCGAGATACCTCCGACGGAAATAAACGCTTTATGAACCTTAAACTGCTCAAGCATCCGTTCTGTCAGTGATCCGCCAGCCGACTGCAGCTTGATGTCCACCTCGCCACCGGCAAAAAAGATCCGTCCCGGAAACATCTCCGCCGCCAGCAGCATGGCCGAGATCGAATGTGTAACAATCGTTACATCTGACCGATCGTGCAAATAACGGATCACTTCAACTGTAGTCGTCCCGTTGTCAATCATGATCGTTTCCCCGTCTTTGACGAGCCGGGCAGCGCATCTGCCGAGCGCCTCCTTCTCCTCCCGGTGCATTTGCGCTCTTTGCAAAAACGGTGGCTCGATCATGTTCAGTCGCGTTTTGACGGCCCCGCCGTACACTTTTTTGAGCAGGCCTTCTTTTTCCAACCGATCCAGATCACGGCGTATCGTTTCCATCGAAACGTTCAACTGCTCCGATAACTGAGGTACCCGGACCTTTTCCTCTTTCATCAGTTGCTCCAGAATCGTCCTTTTCCGCTCTTCAAAGGTTAATGACATCCCTTCACCTCCTGAAATCACCAAATCGGGCGGAACTCCTCTGCAAAACCACATTCTAAATGACTGTTCTGTTGGTTTTTATCTATAATACAAACCATTCTTGACTGTTGTCAATGGATTTTTGTTGTATGATGTGGTTTTCGTATTGGTCAGCCACAAAAAAAAGAGAGAGAACCTTAACGTTCTCCCTCTTCCTTCACATTCACTCTCAAGCTAGCCGTTCCCGTTCCCAAACCTTCTGGCAGCTCTGGCACGAGCCCGTTCGATCTCGATCTCCCGATTGCGAGGCCCGGCCTCGGTCACGAGTGAATCCAGCAAACGGCGGGCCGCCAAAGCCACTTCATCGACAGCGCGATCGAACGCCTCCTCGTTCGCCTTCGAAGGCTTGTTATAGCCCGATAGCTTCCTTACGAACTGGAGGGCGGCCGCCTGTACCTCCTCATCGGTGGCCGGAGGATCGAAATTGAACAAGGTTCTGATGTTTCGGCACATAGCTTTCTCCTTTGGATAATCGTTATCTATTATCCATCTTACTACTTATTGATCACACTTGCATCCATATACATTACTTCCCACAGATGGCCGTCGAGATCCTCGAAACTCCGCTGGTACATGAATCCATGGTCCATCGGCTCGTTCGTCTGCTTTCCTCCGGCGGCCAGAGCCCGGTTAACCATTTCATCCACCTGTTCCCGGCTCTCTGCCGACAAGGCGATGATCGCTTCCGTACTCTGCGTGGCATCGGCAATTTCCTTCTTGGTGAAATCTTTAAAGCGGCTTTCCACCAGAAGCATGGCAAAGATATTGTCGTGTATTACCATGCAGGTCGCCTTGTCATCCGTAAATTGGGCATTGAATTCAAACCCTAATGCCGTGAAAAAATCAATCGACTTCTGCAAATCTTTAACTGGCAAATTAATAAAGATGTTTTTCGTAATCATTTTCATTGATATCACCTCTAGGTTTATGAATTACTTTGATTGTAGCACATGACCCGACAGCAAATTTCTTATGGATTGCTATGATGACGACAATGATAATGACAACGAAAAAGTCAAGGGAACGATATTTAAACCAACCCGATCTTTATTTATGGATGTCTGCCTGGATTTCATAAGCTGATTTGCCTCTAATTGCACTTGAAATCGCAGCTTTTTCAGAAACCGCTTTATTGATCAACCTAGCTGCGATTTTCAACTTACTTTTCGTCCATTGCCCTATTGTTCATTGAATTTACCTGCGCTAAAGCGTTTACCATCGAAGCGATGGTTTTCTTCACTCAGTGAGAGCGGTCCCGGCTCATAATGAATGGGTATGCTGAAGAACGCGATTAAGAAACTGGTTCATCAATAAAGGCAGCGAAATGAGAATGGGCGGATCGTCCAGGCGAGGTGTACGCAGCATGACCTGCTGATAAGGAACTGCGGAATAAGGCTCCACAATAATGGGCTGCCTGGACCGGGTACGCAAGGTGGTATGCGGCAGCAGAATATCCTTCGCCTGCATCCCCCAGGAAACCGATGTGGCCATTAAATAGTATGTGCCCGGCTTAACCCCCTCGAAGCAAAACTCCCCGACGGAGGACAGAAGAGTTCCGTATAACGGAATCCCTTCGGGAATAGGCTTGGCAAACAAGCCGATCAGAATGACCCCTTCGAACGGAATCTCTGACTGGATATTCCCTTCTACACGTGAATACGCGCTTGCCGATGCATGAGAGACAGACCAGCGCTCCAGCCTCTGCAAGGAACGGAAATGGTTATCCGCCTGCAGCACCTGATTCCGAAAGTCTGCCGGAGTCACGCCTACCCGTTCGGTAAAGCGGGTCGTGAAGGTTCCGAGACTCTGCTGGCCGATCTCCAGACCGATATCGCGAATGCTTAAATTCGTGTTCAATAATAAATCCTTGGCCTTCTGAAGCCGCAGGGAGGAAATATAATAGAGCGGGGGAAGCCCCATCCGCTCCTTGAAAATCCGGGCGAAATGATAGGGGCTGTAAGCCGCATAACGAGCCAGACGGTCAAGCGATAACGGTTCATAGATATGCTGGTGAATATAGGCAATGACCCCGTCTATTTCCGGATATCGGTCGGTCACAGTCCCACACCTCTCTTCTGCCGGGATCGGAATAACAGAACGTTAGTTCGTGTAATATTATATATTAATGAGCTCACCTAATCAACTGTTCAGATGAAAAAAATGGTTCCGCTGCATGAACCGTTTTTATAGAAGCCCGGGACAGCCAAGAAACTAGAGAAAAGGACCAGACAGGATCGGCAAAGTGCACGACCAAAAGAACGAAGACCAGCAAATGTGCAGGTCTTTGCAGGCATTATGGCCGATATCCGCAAATGACATGCAAAAGTGCAGGTGAATTTGGCAATTTTGGCTGGCTTTCCGCTTTTGGCGGGAAAAGACCTGCAGATTTGTCCGTCTTTCCCAAGATTTGCCGAATTCGTGCAAAAAGATTTGCACTTTTGCTCTTCTTTGGGGACAGTACCGACAAAGTGCACGTGTCTTGGCCGGGTTTTGACGGATTCTTGCCAAAAGACATGCATTATTGCTTGTCATGGATGTATGCTTCTTTACTTTCGTTCCCCGGCACTCCGCGGCCTATGGACTTTTTCGCTATATGGGATAATAACGCAAAACTTTACATACCAGCTTACAGATCATATCGATATTTTCAGATATAAAGTTCATCTATTCCCTGAGCATGGCAGCCAACAACAGGTCACCAGCCGGTAACAGGATGGTCTTGTTCTATTCTAATGCGATACAAATTCATTATCCGCGCCTGCTCCTCGCTTAGCTTCCGCTGGTCCCAGTACATATGCATCAAGCTATATTCGAATCTTCCAATTGCTCTTCATAGGTTCTGTATTGGCCGATCCGTGCATAATATATCCCTTGATTTCCGTAACAGCGGTACATTCCGTCGCTCACGGCTTCAATTTTTTGCAGAACGACAGGATACCTTTCATTAAGAAAATTCAAGATATCTTCACTCACAAGTTCGCACCTCCTCACCATCCTTCTTGGTTCCATGCAGGTTAACCCGGTTCGATCAACAAACTTCCTTACCCGTCCGTTGAGCCGGTCACAGTGCTCTACTGCTGTTCCTTAGTCCAATAATTCCTTCATATAAGCTTTGCGGTTCTCTAAAAATCTCCTCGTGATTTGATAATGAGAGGTTTCCTCGTACGGGATCGGACGAATTGGCGGTTCGTCAAAATGATAAATCTCCGCATCGGGATAGCCAAGCAAAATGGGAGAATGAGTGGCGATAATGAGCTGCGAATCTTTCTGCAGCTCGTGGATGATGCTCAGAAAAGCAAGCTGCCTTGCCGGGGAAAGGGCGGCTTCCGGCTCATCCAGCAGATAGATTCCTTTCCGCCCGAACCGGTTTTGGAACAGCGCCAGGAAGGACTCTCCATGCGAATGCTCATGCAACGATTTCCCCCCGTACGCCCGGTAGATTCGCGGGTCTTCCTTGGCTATCTCGTCTATGTGGTTGGCGAAGGAGTAGAAGGATTCCGCCCGCAGGAAGAAGCCCTGGTTGATCTTGGGCAGCCACGAAAGCCGTATATAGTCCCCGAGCCTCGCCTCGGAGGCTGCAAGTTCAAACAGATTGTTCCGGCTCCCTCCCGCGGTATTAAAACCGCATTGGTAGGCGATTGCCTCCAACAGGGTAGATTTCCCCGAGCCATTCTCTCCGACGAAGAAGGTTACATTTTTCCTTAGCTTCAAGGTCCCCAAGGTTCGAATCGAAGGAATGCTGAACGGATATTCCTTGGGGTTGCGGATCTTGTCCTTCAGCAGAGTAATTTCATGAAGATACATGATCGGATGATTCACCTTTCGTTACTGCTATATTGCTTAGAAAACATAGCTTTTGCTCTATCATAACAGAAACGTTACGTCTATTACCTCCTATATTCTCCTGCGAAATCATAGATATTATCTTACAAAGTTCATAGCAGAACTATTTCGGTTGCCAAACTCTCATTTTTGCTTGGTTGCAAAATATGAACTTGCACACAACCTCAATCCTTAAACCGCGATTACTGTCATTTCTTACAATGTAAAAAATATGCTTTTTTTGTAACAACATCACTTTACGAAGCGTCATTAGTTTGAAGTAAGTTATTTATTAAGCTAAAGACAAAATATACATAAGTTTTAGTATATTCTATTGGCTAAAGAAGGCGAAAATATGAAAATCAAAAAACAATTACTTTGGACGTCTGTAGTTACCATACTTCTAGTAATCCCCAATACTTCTCATGGGGCATCTTCTAATTTAGACAGTGACGACGACCGAGAAATTCGAATTCATGCCTCCGAATCAAAGAATTCCAATGAAGATGTAGAAGAATTAAAAAAGAAAGAGGAGATGGCAAATGACTTACAGCAGTTAATTACCAATGTTAAAAATGCAGGCTTTGAACCGGATGGCTTCTATTATGATGATGATGGAAATTTAGTTCTGCAATACCAAAATTTATCGCAAGAGATTAAAGATACCGTATTGAGTAAAACAAGTTATACGGAATATTTAAAATTTGAAAAAGTGAAATTCTCAAAACAAGAATTAAAGGAAGCGAAAGACACGATCGATAACTACATCCGTTCTTATGGAATTAATGGTGTATCAGTCGTATATAAAGATCTGGAAAACAAAGTTATTGTAATTACGGATGTTAATCAAACCAATCCGGAAGAAATTAAAGAATGTTTAGCAGATGTTATCGACGAAAATATGGTAGGTTATATGAATTTGAAGTTTAAAGATCAATGAACAAAAAATCATACCGTAATAAAATGATTTATGTTTTTCCCAGGGGATCCTCCCTTTATATCAACCTTCAGATATAAACCCCTACCTTCTCACGGTGCCGAAGGAGATTTTCATGGCGGGAGCATAAGCTAAATAGGAATCCATGTTAAAAAGCCCGGAAAGCAGGACCTCAGCTTCATATTGTCTGCGTGCTTCCTCCGGGGTCAATCCCCGCTTCTCTAAAGAACGGACAAACTGCTCTTGGTTTCCCGGTTTGGCCGCGAATCCGTCCGCCTGGATAGAGCGAAACAGATCTTCCTTATCCGGCTGCTCCATCGTTTGATCCAGGAAATTCACCTTATCGCTTACTCTGCACTGCACATTCCGCAAGCCCAATTGGCTCATGTATATAGGCAGCTTAATGCCGATGTTTCCGTCTTTGCCCGTTCGGGCCCCGTCCTTCTCATACAGCTTCTGCAGGATGTCCAGCGGAATGATCCGGGAGGAGTCGGCCCCTTCGAGATGGTAGCCGGCCATGCCGGTGATCCAATGAGGCTCGAAGCAGATCACCCTTCCTTCGTCAACGACACTGTCGATCATCTTGCGGAGCATCTTTTTTGGCTCTGTCATATGTAACAGGAAGGCATGGCAAACCGCAATGTCGTACTTTCGCTCCACTTGGAGTTCTTCCAAATCTCCCGCGATAAATCTGGCCGAATAAGGCAGCGTTCGAAAAACCTCCCGAGCCGTCCGAATCAATTCCTCACCTCGATCCAACCCGGTGTAAGAGGAGCCTTCCGGCAATAGCGGCAGCAATTTCAGGCCCAGATAGCCGTAACCGTAGCCGAAATCGATCACGTTCACGGGAGCGTTGATTTTCCAAACGGTTCCCACCAGAAATTCCAAATAATCGTCATTGTAATACAGCCCTCGGGTGTTGCTTAAATAGTCCACCTTGTTATCCCAATAGTACTCGGACATCGAATCAAGCTCCTTTTTGAAAATGGACTGGTCCTACCTTGGCCGGTTGAAAAGAGAAAGCAATTTTCAAGAAGTATAAGCATCGTGAGTATACCTTCAAAGTGGTCTGGCTGAATACATGGCCGAATTCCAGATGCAGACGATGAAGCTCCGATATCCACCTTTTCCAGCAACCTGTGCTGAGCATCGGCCGCGAGCGGGAAGGATATTGGGTCAAATAAATGAGAGCCAGGGGGGTAGAAGCAAACGGAATTGTCCGGATCGCGGACAGCGGTGAAGGTCAACCAACTGGAACCTTTTTGAGATGAAGTTTGAAGAAGGTCGATGGGGAACATGGCTTTTTCCAATCATACCGGGCATCATTTCTACCATGAAATTTATGGAGATCCAGAAAGCGCCAAAAAAAGGCGGGGGCTTTATCTTCAGTCCCGCCATTCCGTTCCTCGAACCGGTTATTCAAATAGTAACAGCTACTACTTAATACTTCAAGACAAGGATAAACGGCTATCGCCGTCCTTTGGACAGGCGCGTTAACCGATGAAATATGAGAAAAACTCCTATCGGAGTATTTCATGGATGAGCGACCGCGTTTAAAGGATGTTTTTATCGCCAAATAGAATTTGAAGTTATTCAGGACGCAATAACTTATAAATTCTGATTGTGGTAAAAAAAGCTACTAACGGAGCCTCTTCGAAGATGAATAACCCGGTATTAGAAGATGCCAATTAGAAAGTTTGTTCCATTTTAATGCTTTAATGAACTTAAACTTTCTAATGTGGTAAGAACAGGTAACCGTGCTTAAGCAATGGGAGTCCCGTCTTTAACGGCCTCATCCGGACGCAGCAGAACGACATCCCCTTCCTCCGGGACCCCTCCCAGCACCAGAACTTCGGAGACATAGCCCGCTATCCGCCTCGGAGGGAAATTGACCACCGCCACTACCTGGCGGCCTGTCAACTGCTCGGGCGAGTACCTTCTCGTAATCTGCGCACTGGAGCGTTTGATCCCGAGAGGGCCGAAGTCTATCTCCAGCTTGATCGCCGGCTTCCGCGCTTCCGGGAACGGCTCGGCCTTCTTGATCGTCCCTATACGCAGATCCAGCTTCATAAAATCGTCTATCGTCGCCATTTTCATTCCTCCTCTAAAGGTCTGCCGGGAATCCTTATGTCCCGACTTTCACCAATCGAACCGTGAAGCCCGCTAGGCCATTAAGTGATTCATTGCCGGAGCAGACCCTGGAATTTTACTTTGGGGCCTTCTTTCCTTATCTATCATTTCGTTGATCCAACCGGCAGTTTCTGCGCCTCCCCGGCTGAATGTGCTAACTTCATCCATAGCAAAAGAACCGTCCACCCGGATGGACCTCCGGCAGGCATACAGCCACCCTGAAAAATTATCTTCGTCGGATGCTGCCGTGCCAGCGGAATACGGGTCTAAATGGATTTCATCCAGGTAAATGGGCTCTTTCCGATGAAATATCGAAAACTTACTGGAAAACCTACAGTTATTTTGTGCCAAAAGGGCGATATCTGCAAAAAAGCACGAATCTAAATGTAGTTTTTCCAGCTACTTCAATCATCCTCCGCCATTCACATCAATCTACCTGCATAAAATACAGTTAGATTGCCTCTCTCACGCCAAAAAAACTATACCCATGGGCATCATAGAGGAATTTCTTGCCGCAAAGCAATAAAGCTAAATCAATGCAGACAAGTAACGGATCAGCATCACCGCAATAATCCCGGTCACCACCGTACCAAGCAGGCTCCGGGTAAAATACGCCACGGCAAAAGCCGGCAGAGCGGCCAGCAGCCCGATCCACGACGGCGCCAAGGAGCCGCCGGACACCAGCAGCTCCTGAGCCAGCAAGGCGGACATGACCGCTATCGGAATATGCTGGAGCCAGCGCAGGCCCCATTCCGGCAGTTGTATGCGGCTCAGTACAACAAGCGGCAGCACCCTCGGCAGTAAGGTGACTGCCGATGCCCCGAGCAGCATCCATAGAAAACTCCATCTCACTTCCATTTCTCCACCCACACTCCTATACTTGCGGCAATCACAATGGCAATCAATACACCGGCGCTCTCGGACAGAAAGACCGATCCGGCCACCGCCACCACGACGGCGCTGATTGCAACGATGAGATCCAGCCCATATTTTTTGCGCTCGGTCAGTTGAAGCATGAACAGGCCGATGAACATGGCCGCCAAGGCGAAATCAAGCCCGTAGGCCTCCGGCGAAGCTATCCACTGCCCGAAGATTCCTCCCGCCAAATTGGCCAGCAGCCAGTTGAGATAGGCGGTCAGATTGAGTCCGAACATCCAGCGGTAGCTTCCCCTGGACTTCCCGGCCAGCTTGGTCACGGCGACGCCGAACGTTTCGTCCGTTAGCTGGGAGCCGATCACAACATTCTTCCATACGGGCAGATGGCGAAAATAGGGGGCCACCGCCGCACTCATGAGAAGATGGCGCAAATTGACAAAAAAGACAGTAAAAATAATGGCTGTGGCCGGGCTGCTCAAGGCAAGCATCCCGGCGGCGATGAACTGCGCCGATCCGGCATAAAGCAGCAGCGACATGAGGGCGATTTCCGCCAAGGATAAACCGGCCGTCTTCTCCAGCACACCGGCGGCAAATCCGATACTTAAATAACCCAGCACCGTGGGTAGGCAATCCTTTACCCCTTGCATGAAGCTCTCCTCTTGACCGGCTGGATACCGCAAAAGAACTTCCTTTTTACTCATGGTTCCTCCATAGCTGTATTTTTCTATTTATTGATTAGCTCGTTTAAAATAATGCAACTGCTCTACAGGGGGAAAGCGGATAAAGCTGCTTTCTCACCCAATACAGGGCCTGCCCATAAATGATAGGGGATTAACCCGATCCAGCATAATGTTAGCCGCACTTTACTCCAAATCATTTAGCACGTCGGGCCTCCGCCCCGTCATCACGTGCACAAGATCGGGGTTATTGCGCCAGAGAGCATCCAGCCGCTCGGGACCGAACTGTGCCGTTACTTTTTCGATCATGATGTCATGTCGGATATATTCCGTCGCCACGAGGACGAGTACGGGATCATGGGTTTTGACCGCCCAGGAGGTGGATTGATCCGTAAAATTGGCGATGATGACCTCTTCCCCGTCCCGGGCTGCAATGGTGAGGTGCCCGCCCGTCCTGTCGCGGACCACCTCGGGCGTCATGTAATCATGATGGAAAGTTGTTCCAATCGTCTCGTCCGGGGACCCGAACAGAACGGAGAAAACATGAACCCCTTCCCGCAGATGACGTTCCACTGCCGCCTGAATCATCGGAACCTGCGGCTCCCAAACCGAGAGCCATAGTTCTTTCTCAGTGCGTGCGATCATCTCTGTGATTTCATTCATGACCATCTCGTCGCTGCGGATGTGCCAGATCACGTCTATGTCCCGCTCCTGCTGCAGCATCGTCAACTCTTTCTCCAAATAGGAAAGCGATTCTTCGAACTGCTTTCTTAGCCGGTCTATTAACTCCTCCGCAGGCACCGGCGAATATTTAACCGGTTCGGAGGGCACCAGATGAACGGCCCCTTTGTCCATCAGCTTCCCCAGCACCTCGTAGATCATCGACCGGGGAACACCGGAGCGCTTGCTGATTTCATATCCCGTAACCGGATGTGTCTTCAGCAATCCGACATAGGCCTTACACTCGTACGGCGAAAAGCCGAGCTTCTGCAGTTCTTTAAAAACAGCATCCATATTTCTCGCATCCCACCCTTTATTATTGCTCCTGCTTCCTCCGACCCGAACCTTCATTCCTTTAACCGGGTTATAGAAGTTATATTTATAGCTACTATAGTTTCGGCTGAAGAAAAACGGTTCATCTCCATGTGAACCGTTAATCATTTGTGAAGGTAGATTCGCGAGAATGTAACGCGCATGATTCCGGGCCGAAAACAACAGTTGTTATGTTACTAACAACTATAATTTGAAGACATTATGCCTGTCAAGATATACCGGTCATAATTCTGTTTGGTTTCGGAACAGAATGGTTTTCCTTCTATTCTTCCCCATGAAAAAGAACTCCTCCGGCCGATAAAGAAATGCCATTCATCCCATATCTCCTCCTTATTAACCGCTTAATAACAGGAGTGTACAGGAAATTTCCTTATAACAGAAATATATAAAACCAATATATTCAATAGGAAATATCTATAAAATTTAAACGAGATGCAGGGCGCTGGGCAAAATACTCCTTCCGGAGGCTCAGCGCCCGCTTCTCTGTCCACCCAGCGGGTGAAACGCTCGATATGCGGACTTCGCACCGTTTGCGAGTTGTCGGAGCTGTGGGCGTTTACTCTCTTATGTCATATATAAATCCCGCATCATCCTTCCATCCGCATGGACCCAAACCATTTCCTGTAGATTGGCCGCAACATCTCCCGTTTCAAAATGAACGGCGACCTGCTTCTCACCCACGTTAAGATGAACCCGTTCCACTTTCGGCTCGGTTGGATACACATGAAGCACGCCGTCCTTTTCTTCGGCGCGGCAGTTCCACGTCCGCAAGCTTCCATGCTCGTCGTATGCCGCATATGCTTTGCCCAGCGCCACCTCGGCCAGGCATTTAAAATGCTCATGCACGTCGTTATCCTGCAGATTGGTCTCATGCCAATCCGAGATCATCCCGATGTACTGCTCGCCGATGACGAATTCCTGCGAAGGATATTTCAGCGTATGATGATGCCCTTCCTGCGCACGGCTCCGATCGCTTACCATCATCTGCTTGCTGATCTGCCTTGCCCGAACGTACGGGTCGGGAACAAACGCCCATCTTAACGCTCCCAAATTCATGTCGACCATCTGCACGCAGCTGCCCAGCGCGTTCATCGTCTGCTCCAAATAGTACAGCTTGCCGGTCAGCAGATAAGCATACCAGGTGCTGTAGGTGCGCCAGGAAGTCCAGGCATGCGGCGAATTCAGCATATTCGGCTGGATGGCCACGTCATATTGCGATTCCCAGAACCGTCTGGTCGCCCCTCTTTGGCGTCCGTCCGGGATCAGAAGATTGGCCAGGCACTCATGTCCGTCCACCAGCTTCAGCGCCGCTTCCCGGTATACGGCACGCTCATTCTCCGGCTGCATCAGCGCAAATAACCCGAGCTGCAGCGCACTGCAGCTAATCATGCCGTCCTCATAAGTCAGCTCGCCTTCCGTATCGATGTCGCCGTCCGCCGCCGCCAGCTCATCCATCGCTCTGCGCACGGAAGCGGTATGCCGGACAAGCCGTTCACGCCATAGCGGATCATCGGCGGCCAAAGCTTGTTCCGCCAGGATCAGCTCCATCAGGCTCTTCGCCGGATAGATCACCGACGTATAATGTGTTTTCCCGGCGCGGTAGGAGCCGTCCGGGTGCTGTGCATGCCGTATGAGCCAATCCGCCAGATCGGAGGCTCTTTGCAGTACGGCTTCATCCCCTGTCGCTTCGTAGCGGTCGACCAGAATCCCCACCATGGAGCTTACGTTCTGGATTCTGTGCTTCACCAGCAGCGGTTCATGGCTTTCCATATCAAACATCAAGGGGTAAATGGATTCCATAATTTGCTCCGTCCGTTCCAGCAGCTCCCGATCCGGAAAATACTGCTGTGACAAGTAGAGCGTATACAGCCCGTACCAGCTTTCGCAGTGCGACGTCGCTCTCGGCGGATAGACAAGCGCCGCCGCCCTCGCCTTGTCCATAAACCACAGCCAGTCGGGTCTGACGGAAACAATCGCTTCGCTCTGCTTGCCCGAGCTATTCTCCACATCGATCCGGATATGCCCCCGGGCCTCCCCTGCCTGGATCAATAGCTCATATTTATTCCCGCCGGCTGCTTCCGGCCGCACTGTCATCCGCTGCCCATCCGGCATCTGAATCCGCGCCGTGACGCTCTCGTCGGAATGAATAATCATGCGGGTGCTTTCACCTTTCGCCAGCGTCGTCCGTGCGATTTCCAGCATGGGAGCGGCACAGACCGGCGCAAGCGCCGGCAGCAGCCCATCCAGACGCTGAAGCGGAATCAGCCGGAGCGTCCATTCCTTCGTCTTGCCCGGAAGCAGTTGGAACTGCGTCTGCGGGTGGCGCTCAGGCAGGGGGCCTGCATGAAGGAAATCAATCGTAAACGTTTCGACGCGGTGGC
The DNA here is from genome assembly GCF_051966115.1 of Paenibacillus sp. SAFN-117. Lineage (NCBI taxonomy): Bacteria > Bacillati > Bacillota > Bacilli > Caryophanales > Paenibacillaceae > Paenibacillus > Paenibacillus sp. SAFN-117. Next base: position 71,481 of record NZ_JBQCLK010000029.1, on the reverse strand, counting down.
CGCCCCATTCCAGTTCCCCTTCCATGTAGCCGACGTTGTACTGCAGGCTCCAGGACGCTATCGGCTGCGGGCATGCAAGGGCGATAAGCGCCCCTTCCGGTCTCATGCAGTAGCCCCAGAAATGCGTTCGCTCGCACCGCAGCAGCGTCGGGAAAAATTTATCATTCCAATCCGGGAACTTCTCCATATAGGAATCGATTCCGGTCATCAGCCCCAGCGATTGCGGCTGCAGCGGAAGCCTTCCCGTATTGGTGACGGCCGCGCTAACCGCCAACTGCCCGCCTATACTGTGATAGCGCAGCGAACATTCCAAAGCGCCCGAGCCTCCCGCAAAAACCGCCTCATCCGTCTTCTGCGCATCAAGCGTTACGCCGATCACATGTTTTTCGCCGTTCCATTCCCCTACCCACGTGAAGCCGGCAAACGGCCCTTTTCTGAAATCAACATCGATCCAGCCTTCATCCGACAACAGCCGCATGCGATCCACCTGACCGTTCCGGTGCAGCGCAGCTTCCCAGCGGGGACCTCCGATCCGGATCAAAGCATCCTGTGCGGGTAATGACATGATTGACTTCCTCCTCTATCGGTTCTGGAATTGCGGTATCGCACTCCTATTCTTTTACCGAGCCCAGCATAATGCCATGAATGAAAAAACGCTGTAAAAACGGATACACCACCAGAATCGGCAGCATCGAAATTACGATTTTCGCCGCATTTAATGTTTTATTGGACAACTGTGCCATCTGGCGCAGCTCTTCCGTCGTCATGTTATCCGTGTTGATCTGCACCACCAACTGCTGAATGTAGGTTTGCAGCGGATAATTCTCCTGCTTGTTCATCAGGATAAGCCCGTCAAAAAACGAGTTCCAGTGACCCACGATACTAAACAGTGTGATGGTCGCAAGCACGGGCACCGACAGCGGCAAATAGATTTTGATCAACATATACCAGGGTCCGGCCCCGTCCATCATCCCGGCCTCATCCATATCCTTCGGGATGCTCCGGAAGTAGTTGACAAGCAAAATGACGTTGAACACCGGAACGGCCGTCGGCAGCACCAATGCCCAAATCGTATCCAGCAAGCCGTACGACTTGATCGTAACAAACCAGGGAATCAGCCCGCCGCTAAACAGCATCGTAAATACGATAAACCACATATACACATTGCGGAAGCGGAACTGCTCCGGTGTGCGGGACAGCGGATACGCCATCATGGCGCAGACGACAAAGTTGATGATCCCTCCCAAGATAACCCGTTTGAGCAAAACGCCGAATGCCGTGAAGAAGGCCTGTTCCTGCAGGATTTTTTTGTAAGAGGAAAGCGTAAAGTCCACCGGCCAGAAGGTAACCATGCCTGCAGCCACTGCGGCCTTGTCGCTAAAGGACACCGCAATCGTGTACCAGATCGGAAAGATACACAGCAGTGACGAAATGACCAATATAGCGATAATTATGGTATCCGCCGTACGCGACATCAACGTGACATTTCTAACCATAACGATCCGCCCCCTTAGAAAATGCGGTAGTTGGCGAATTTCGACGCCAGCACGTAGGAAAGGATGATAAGCACAAAGCTGATGACCGATTTCAGCAGGCCGACAGCCGTTGCCAGACCGTATTGAACCTGCAGCAGACCGGCGCGGTAAACGTAGGTGTCGATAATGTCGCCGGAATCGTATACGAGAGGATTGTACAAGTTGAAAATCTGGTCAAAACCGGCATTCAGCACATTGCCCAGGCTCAGCGTAGCCAGCAGGATGATCGTCGGCTTCAGGCTTGGCAGCGTAATATATCGCAGCTGTTGAAGCCGGCTGGCGCCGTCGATTGCGGCCGCTTCGTAAAGCGCCGGACTGATCCCTGTGAGCGCGGCCAAATAAACGATCGTCCCGAACCCGAACTCCTTCCATACATCACTGGCCACGACAATCCCCGGGAACCAGTTATTGCTGGCCATAAACATGATCGGTTCCATGCCGAAAACGGCCAAAAGCTGGTTGATCAATCCGTCCATGGACAGCAGGTCGGTAATAATGCCCGCCAAGATAACCCATGACAGAAAATGGGGCAGGTACACGATCGTCTGGACGCTGCGCTTAAACAGCACCGTTCTGACTTCATTCAGCAACAGCGCAAATAAGACAGGCACCGCCAAATTGGCCACAATTTTGAGCACGGCGATATAGATCGTGTTAAAAAAGATTTTGCGGCTGTCAGGCAGCTCGAACAAATAACGGAAGTTGTCCAGCCCGACCCATTCCGAACGCCAGAAGCCCAAATTCGGCTTGAAGTTCTGAAACGCGATCGTAACACCGAACATCGGTACGACGCTGAACAAGATCAGCAGCACGATCCCCGGCAGCAGCATCAGGTGATAATGAAGCGCAAACGGCTGTTTTTTCATCGTTCTCTCTCACCTCTCATCGATGATCGGAAAGGGCGGGGAAAGGCAGGCGGTCCTTTTGCTTTCCCGCGCCCGTATTGAACTACTCCCCAAGCGCATCCCGGACTTCTTTTGTAATTTGTTCGCCGCCCAGCTTCTTCCACTGCTCAACGAAGTTGTCAAACGCATCCAGCGGCTCTTTGCCCATAATGATCTTCAGGAATGTTTCTTTCTCCATCTTGTTGAGGGTGGCGTTCTTCAGCTCCATCGTTTTGGTTATGGAAGTAAACAGATTCTCCTCGGGCTTGAGCGGACCATGCAAAGGGTCGCTTCCAACCGTGTAGGCGTAAAACGGCTGCCATGCCCCCAAATCCTTGGCCGGATCAAAATCCGCGGCCTTGGCTTTCGCATAGATTTCCTGCATTTCAGGAATCATATCCTCCGGCTTGGCTTTGCCTTCCAGCACATCTCTGAGCATATCGTGCTTACGCGTAACCGTGTCTGCATTTTCAATAACAAGCCGCATTGGCCAATATCCCGGATTCACCCGGTTATCCAGTTTTTTCGCATCCGGATCTATTCCCCTCTCGGCGGCCACCGTCGTATTCACGGCGATCATCACCGCTTCCGGATGCTTGATCCCTTTTTTGACCACCACGAAGGAATTGCTGACCGGAACGGTATGCGTTCTGAAATTTCCCTCGGCATCCAGCGGTGCGGCCAGCGCGATCCAATTGGATTTCGGATCGTTTTTCACTGCGTCGCCAAGCGGCCCCCAAGGCATCCACCACGGGCCAAAAAACATGCCGGCCTTGCCGCCTGCAGTCAGCTCGAAAGCTTCCTTCCGAAGCGCAAATTCCTGATCGATCAGCCCTGCGGCATACCAATCTCTCAGCTTGGCCAGGGCATCTTTCACCTCGGGTTGGATCGAGCCGTAGGTGATCTGACCTTCTTTATCTTTTATCCAGTAGGTCGGATAAGCCCCGAAATAGCTGAAAATCGAAGCAAACCCGTTATTCCCGAAAATAAGATCCGTAGGCGAACCTGGCAGTCCGACCGTATCGGCCTTGCCGTTGCCGTCAGGGTCCTTTTCGATAAAGGCGTTGGCAACAGCCTCAATGTCCTCCATCGTTTTCGGCTCCTGCAGCCCCAGCTTATCCAGCCAGTCTTTGCGCACCCACAGAAAATACGGAGCGTCGCCCTGAGGCACGATATTCGGAATCGCCATCAGCTTGCCGTCGAACGTTGCTTTCTCCAGCGCCTTGCCTTCCGTTGTAGCATAAAAGTCCTTAACCTGAGGCGATGCATATTTGTCATAGACTGCGGTCATATCCTCCAATTGGTCCGCTTCCACCATTTGCCGCAGCTCTTTCTCGCCGACGACCATCACGTCCGGAATATCGTTGCTGGCAATGGCCACTTGAACCTTCTGGGTGAACGGATCGCCGCTTTTGGCGGTGAGCGTGTAATCAAATTTAATGTTGGTCTTGTCGAAAATATAGCGGGTGAACTGGTTGTTATCTACGGTGTCCTCTGCCGGAAGGGTCTTGTCCTCCGGATTCAGCGGCTTGGCAATCGTGAGCGTTACAGGCTCGGGGAATTTATAGAATGGGTCCGCCGGCGTCTTTGCTTCTTCTGTTGTGGAAGCCCCCTGATCTTTTGCCCCGCATCCGCTTGCGAGCAGCACGGTACTTGCCAGAACTACAGTCATCCATTTTTTCACGAAAACTCCCCCTGTCTCATAATTGTTTGCGCTTACAACTCCCTTGGCGCAAAGCCGGCGGAAGTCGTAAGCCTTACCATTATTGTAGCTTCCGCCGGAGTTGCGGGAGTTTCATTTCGTCGTCAGATCAGGCCTCATTTCTTATGCTAAAATCTTTCCTTCTGGCTTTCCCCTGAATCTTTCAATCATTTGTGTACCTGCTTGCGGATCATTTGCAGACCCCAATCGGCAAATCATCGGCTATGGGGAGCCGCCGGCTGCCGTCAGGCCGCCCTACTTGCTTGACCGATAGGCGCTGGGAAGCATCCCGGTTTTGTCCTTGAAGACACGGCTGAAATATTTTTCATTCGGATATCCGGTCTGTGTCGCGATCCAATAAATCGGCTTGTCGGTGTCTCGCAGCAGCTTCTTGGCCCAATCGATCCGGGCCCGGCGGACATATTCATTGAAGGATACGCCAACAATATCCCGGAAGCACTGGCTCAAATAGCTTTGGCTCAAATTGACTTCCCCGGCCACCTCCCGCAGCGTGATCTCCCTGCTCAAGTCCTGATGGATGATCTGGGCCGCTTTCCAGACACAAGAGATGACTTCCTGAGAGTAGGAGGGTTTAAATAAGTAGGATGCAAGCTCCTGCCGCAAGCCTTCCAGCCACCTCTTCCAGGTCTGCCAGGACAGTTCTTGGCGCGGGGCCGTCCAGGTTTCTGCCGAAACGACACGTTCCCAGCGGGTAGAGGCCATTATAAACAAAGTCCCCAACTGCCGCGGGGGCAGCTTCATCGCTTCGAGCGTAGCCAAGTTTTCTTCATACTGCCGATCATGAATCACCCACTGCAAGCTGGACCAGACTTCCTGAAGCGCCTGTTCTTCTTCGAGGGAGACCGGCCTTCGGCCCGTCGTCTCCCGCAGCTGCTGAAAGCTCCTTCTCCATACCTGCGGAGCATCAGGGTCCCATTCATAAAACATAAAGCGCTCCCTGTACTCCTGAAGCGTACGGATCACCTGGCTGCCGCCCCCGGAGCCGATGCCGTCAAGAAGCATGGCGACCCCGCCGCAAAGAAAAGGATCTTTTAGTAAGAAGGCCTTACATTCCTCCGTCCATTCTCCTTCCTCACAGGGCAGAAACCAAATCCCCGGAGCGCTTTCCTCCACAGGCTTGCCGCGGTAAACCGGACTGCACATCTGTCTGTCCCCATCGATACAAGCCGCCAGCCATACGATCGCCCGATCCGGGGCCGCTTTTTCATTTTCCGCCCAGGCCCGCGCCTGCTGCTTCATTTCATATTTGATGCGCTGCTCGATTCTGCTCAGCACCTCTTCCATTTTGTCCTGCTGCAGCTCCGTTTTGGCAATATAATCGATGGCCCCAAGCCGAAGCGCTTCCTGTATATATTCAAAATCCTGATGAAACGTCAAAATAACCGTCCAAACGCGCGGATAAAGCTGCCTTACCGTTCGGATCAACTCGATCCCGCTCATCCTTGGCATGGAAAGATCGGTAATCAAGAGATCCACTTCCCGGTTGCTTAAAAACGCAAGCGCATCCTCCCCATTTCCCGCTTCCCCGATCACCTGCATTCCGAACTGCTCCCAAGGCATCAATGATATAAAACCTTTCCGCACAAGCCTGTCATCCTCAACAATCAATACGCGCATAAGCTACTCCCCTTTCCCGGTTGTTGACGACGGAATCGTAATGATAATGCTTGTCCCTTCCCCGCTGCGGCTTTGAATGTCAATTCCGGCCGATTTGCCGTATTGGTATTTCAGCGTCCGGATGACGTAGGGCATACCGATTCCCATCCCGCGCCGTTTATGGGCCGAATCGTCCCCCTGCAAAAGCCGCTCTGCCTCTTCCGGAGACATGCCCGCCCCGTTATCGCTCACTTCAATCCGGATATGCCGCCCCTCCCGGCTAATATCGACCCGAATCAAGCCGTCATCGGCGATACCGTGATACAAGGCATTTTCCACCAGCGGCTGCAGCATAAACCGCGGAATGCGAATCTCGAGCTGTTCTTCCGGAACCGAAATGCGAATATCAAAATGGAACTGATATCGGATCTCCTGAAGCGCGATATAATCCTTCAGCGCCTCCAATTCCTCGCGGATCGTGGCCGTCTCGCCTTTGCCCAGATTATAATGGAGCACGCGGTTCAGGGTGGATATCAAGTGGTCGATGTCCTCCTGCCCGTTTAACCTTGCCTGCCAACGGATCGTGTCAAGCGTATTGTGGACGAAATGCGGGTTGATCTGGGAAATCATTTTTTCCACTTCAAGCCGCGATTCATTCCTTTCATTCTCCTTGATATCCTCGATCAATTGAATGACGGTCCCCTTCATTTCATGAAAACACCGGAGCGAATAGTCAAACTCATCCGTTCCCGTTAATTGGAGTTTCCCTTGCGACTGGTTCTGCATCATCAAGCGGATTTCACGGTTAAGCCGGGTAAGCGGCCGCATGACGATTCTCCAAATCAACCAGGCGAAGCCTAAACTGACGAATAAAGATACTACAGCTACCAGTCCAAACTGCATAAACCAATTCAAAATTTCATGCTTATAAGATTTCATCGGGATGACGGCTACAACCCGCCAGCCCTGATTGCTTGCTTCTTCAAACACATATTGGTTTCCATAAACGGAACGGCCGCTTCCTTCCTCTTTCGGATCCAGCTTCATTCCCACCGGAAAAGCCGACGGTTTCTCGCTGTACGCAATCCGGTTGTCCGTATCCACAATGAGGTGGTATACCTCCATGCCGTACTGCATTTTATTAAACACGGTGTCGACCAGGCGGTTATCGGTCTCCATATAGATGTACAATTCCTCAAGATCCGGATAATCGATTTTACGCGTGATGGACATGACCTTCCGGTCAAATTGCGCATTCAGCGTCTGGTGCGGCCCGTAATAAGTCATGTCCTGCAGCTTCGTAAATACCGGCAGCGCGTCGGGGTCGATTCCTTCTCTCACCTGCAAATTGGGAAATAAAATCCGGTTTGTCCCCTGCACGTAATAGAACATCAGCCCTATATTGGGGTTGGTCGATGTCAGCAGATTCATTTCGGTTTCGATTTTTCCTGCCAGACTCTTGCGGTCATACGGATGATCATTAGACATATAGGCGTAAATGTCCTTTCCCACGCGCCCATCAAAAGCAAGATTCTGGGAAGCGTAGTTGAGATTGCCGAGTACATTTTCCAGAGACACCCGGACCTGCTGCAAATTGCTGTGGATTCCGTTCGTAATTTTATTCTCCAAAATGGTGTGCATGGACGTATAAGAAATGATACCGATTAAAAGCAAAGGAATAAACGTGCTGAGCAGAAGTACGTTAACAAGCTTCCGTTTCAGGGAAGTAGGGATAATCATCCGGCGCAAGCGCCGCTGGAGTGAAGACAGCCTGTCCATCTCGCAACAGCCCTTCCAATAGGTTTGTAAAGGTTTTCAAAAACAGCCAAACTGATTTCCTAAATTATAAAGTTATTTCCTGCCTCAGCCTAGCCTTGATGTCACACAAATTTTGAAACCGGCATAACCTTATCTGGATAAAAGCAATCCCCCGAATTCGTTCCGAGGAATGTTACGAAGCGCTGAAGCATGCTAAACAGCACCTCCGGCAGGGTATCATTTCCCGCCAGGAAGGTGCTGTTTGCCACCGAGTGATGTTCGCCTGATTGATGTTCGCCTGATCGATTATACGGAACGAAAAATAAGCGATCAGGAAGCCGAAAACACCTGCTGCCTGAGGCAGTCCGATGTTGGTACTGAGCATATATTACATTATAACCTCACCTAAGAAGTGAACCGTTAGCCTAACCCTTACCCTTGCTTGCGCCCCGATCTGAACATGAGGAAGAACAGATACGGCGCCCCAAGCAATGCGGTGACAATTCCGGACGGAATGTCCCTCGGAATGAGAATGACCCGGCCGATCCAATCCGCAGCGGCCAGCAGGACGGCACCCAGCAGCGCCGAGAGGACCATCGAGCGGCGGTGGTTGGAGCCGGCCAGCATGCGGGCCGCATGAGGAGCGAGCAGGCCGATAAAGCTGACCGTGCCGACAGCCGAGGCGGCAATGGACGCGAGCAGAACGGCGATCACGGAAGCGAGCAGCCGGGTATGGCGAACCTTCAGGCCGAGCCCGATCGAGCTCTCGTCGCGGAAGGCGAGCAGATCCACTTTGCGGCCGAGCCACCAGCCGAGCGGCAGCAGAACGGCGAGCGTCGGAGCCAGGCGGCCGATCTCGGCCCAGCCCCGGCCATAGGTGCTGCCGGCCATCCAGGCGAGCGCCGGTGCGGCGGTCATCTTGGCCTGAATGATCAGAATCTGGATCATGGACGAGCCCGCCGCGGCTACCGCTATGCCGACAAGCGTCAGGATCACCGGGTTAAGCCCCCGCCTCCAGGAGACCGCATAGACGATGGCCGAGGCGGCGATGCCGCCAACCACGGCTCCGACCGGCATCCAGCCGTGGAGCTGCGGCGCGGCGATCAGCACCAGGATCGCCCCGACCCCGGCGCCGCTCGTGACGCCGACGATTTGCGGGTCGGCAAGCGGATTGCGGACCGCGCTCTGCATCAGGCTGCCGCTAACCGCCAGGGCGACTCCGGCCAGACCGGCGGTCAGCAATCGGGGCAGGCGCAGCTCCAACAGAATTTGCCGGGTGAAGTCTTCTCCGCGCCCCGTCAGCACTGCGAACACATCGGATACGGGAATATGCAGCGTCCCGCTCGTCAAGCTGCCGATCCAGACAACGGCCAGCAGCCCGCTGAGCAGCACAATCCATACGGGATAAGATATCCTCGGCTGCCATGCGCCCATCCGGATGGATTGGCCGCCACCGGAGCCGGAGCCTCCCCCGGCTCCCCGCGATACCCGCAGCGCCAGCCAGATAAGCCAGGGGGCGCCAACCGCGGCGGTGACCGCCCCTGCGGGCAGCTCTCCGTAGGCGTTCACGAAGGTGCGGGCTATCGTATCCGAGCCGACCAGAATGGCCGCGCCCCAGACGGCGCTGACCGGGATCAGCCAGGCATGCCGCACCATACCGGAGAGGCGGACCAAATGCGGGGCCAGCAATCCGACGAAGCCGATGGGGCCCACGACGCTGACGCTGACGCAGGCCGCCAATATCGCCATGGCCATGGCCAGAAGCCTCGTCTTTCCAACCTTCTGCCCCAATGATTTTGCCGTTTCTTCATGGAAGGACAGCAAATCCAACTGCCGCGCCGCCAAACTGACGGCAACGATTCCCCCGATGATCCAGGGCCAGCTGAAGAGAACCCCGCTCCAGTCGTTCTGCTTCAACGAGCCTGAACCCCATAGAAACAGGCCCTGCGCCGTTTCTTGATTAAACAGGAGAAGGGCGCTGGTGAGCGAAGAGAACACCAGGGTGACGATCATTCCGGACAACGCAATGCGGATTGGAGTTCCCTGACGCCCACCGGCCATTATATAAACGACCAGCGCCGCGCAAGCACCTCCCAATACAGCGAAGGGAAGCGGGTACGTATGCAGCAGTGCCGGCCAGAATATCGTGCCAAGCACTACAACGAAGTAAGCCCCCGCGTTGACCCCCAGCGTCGTTTCGGAGGCGAGCGGATTCCGCGTTACCGTCTGCATGAGTGCGCCGGAGACGGCAAGCGCCGCCCCCGCCAATATTCCCATCACCGTTCGCGGAAGCCTGACCCCGCGAATCAGGTGGTGATCCGATATATCCTGCGGGAACAACAGCGCTTGGATAACGGAACTCAGCGAGATCTCGGCAAGCCCTTGCGTCAGACTGACGAACGCGATCAACCCTAGAACCACCAAGCCTCCGGCCAGCATCCAGAGCCCTTTCCATGCCCCGGCCTTCCCCTCTCTTAGTGCGAAAGCGGGCTTCGGGCCGGCGTCCCGGGCCATATCTCTTCCGGCCGACATCATTTCGTTAACAATTCGGCGGTTTTTTCAGCCATAATTTGTGCGGACAACGGTCCTCCATACGGCCACATGTCTCCGCCGAGAGCGTAGATTCGGTTTTCCTTGACGAAGTCAAGGCCATTCCATACCGGATTATTCTTCAACTGATTGTCAATGACATTGTCGGTTTCTTGGATGATATGCAGGAAGTTGGCTTCCTGCAGAGCCGGCAGTGCCTCGACATCCGTGAGCGTAAACCCGTACGCCTCGAATTTCGCGGGCTTATACGCATTGGTCAACCCGATATGCTCCAATATTTTGACAGCGGTGGAGTTATCCGTAGATAAACGAAAATCGACCGAGTTCTGGTTGCTGTATGCCATGGCGAGCACAAAAGGCCGCTGATCCATGCCTTTCGCCACGATTTTGGATTTGGCCTCTTCATAGGTCCGGTTCAGATCATTCAGAACCTTGTCCGCCTCCTCCTTTTTCCCCAGCACATCCGCAATTTCCTTGAATGTATCGATCATCACCGAATACTGATCCCCCTGGCCTTCCGCCGGATACGGCTCATAGACAAGAGTGGGAGCAATGCTGCTTAATTCCGCATAGTTTGTTTCCACATTTCTCTTCAATCCGAGAATAAGATCCGGCTTTAATGCCATAATCGCTTCCAGATTGGGAGCCAGACGATCTCCTACATCCACAACTTCCGGAGCAATCTCTACTGGAAGACGTACCCATTTCTTCATATTCTGAATATCCGCAATGCCTACCGGCTGGATGCCCAGCGCCAGCACATCTTCCGCGACGCTCCACTCCAGCGCAACCACTCGCTTGGGTGTACCTGTGACGGGTGTTTCACCCAATGCATGTTTAATGATTCGGACCCCGCCATCGGCTGAACCGGCTTCCGGAGAGGCTGCCGGACTCTGATTCGGAGAAGTTGCCGGTGCCTGTCCCGACGGCTGGCTGCAGGCGGCCGCTAACAGCAGCAGGCTGAGAATAATGACGGTTTTTGGCCATTTAAGAAAACGCATAATTTTATCCCCCAGTATAAGTGTTGTGAAACCGCTGCGGTCCGACTCACAGCTTAGCAGGTCACCGCAGTCCGGATAAAGTTTTTTTGCTAGTTGGTAAATAAGTGCTTGATCAGCTCGCGGTTTCGCTGTTTGAACAGCTCGTTATGCGAAGAAACCATCCCGTACGCCTTCGCCTCCGGGGAGATATACTGCTTCGCTTTGTTAACCGCGTTCGCGGCATCCTGGAAGGCACCTGCTATCAAATGCAGCTTCCCTGCATGATGCAGAATATCGCCGGCGGCATAGATGCCTTCCACCGAAGTTTCGCTCATCGGGCTCCCGGCTATGTAGTATTCATTTTCCATCGCCAGCTTCACTTCGCTGTTCTTAAGCAACCCGTTGTCGCGTTCATATCCGTGATTAATAATGACTTCATCTACCGCCAGCTCGAGCTTCGTCCCATCTTCAACGTGGTTCAGCACAACGGTACCGATCGTTTCGTGATCCGGTGCGGCCACCAGCCTGTCAATCGTTGTATTCAGCAGACAATGGACGGAGCTGTTCAGGAGCCGGGATACTTCGGCTTCATGGCCTTTCAGCATATCTTGCCGATAGGTTAAATAGACTTTCTTAGCGATGGGCTCCAATTCGTTGGCCCAATCCACAGCCGCATTGCCCCCGCCCGAAATTAGAACGGTCTTCCCCCGAAAACGGGCCAGAGATTTCACCGTATAATGCAAATTCGTGACCTCGAATCGTTCCGCCCCTTCAATATTTAACTTTGTCGGTTGTAAAATACCTCCCCCAATGGCGAGAATAACCGTGCGCGAAGCATGCTTTCCCCCGGATGCCGTGTGCAGGATGAAGTGCCCGTTTTCGTCTTTGGAGATGGATATGACTTTCTCGCCAAGCACCACCTCCGGGCCGAAGGTCAGACCTTGCGCCACCATCTGCTCGATGAGCTGCGCGCCGGTCACCGGGGTCAGACCGCCGACATCCCAGATCATTTTCTCCGGATAAACATGCACCTTCCCACCAAGAAAAGGCTGAAATTCAATGATTTTCGTGCTCATCTCCCGCAATCCGCTGTAAAAAGCCGAGAACAGCCCCGCAGGCCCGCCCCCGATAATCGTTACGTCAAACACAGGGTATGTCTCCATCTTTCCGTCTCCTCTTGTTCCAATTTGTTAGCCTTCAATGCTGCCAAGTGATGCAAAGCTGCCCGCCTTATTTTTTTTGCAAATGATACTCATTCTCAATAGATTTCGGAATTATCGCCGTCCTCATAATACGGACAGCGTATTTAGCGTCTTGTTGGAATCAAATATGTAGGCTGGATTAGCTTCTTCTCGCGATTAAGGATTTTTATGCAAATTATGGTCCGGGTTGGCCCGAGCCGCTCCTTAAGCGGACGCTTCTTTGCGTTCCGCCTGCACATACGGCTGCTCATGATGGCCGCCGCCCTCTATCGATGCCAGCTCAAAAGGCAGGCAAAGCGGTACTCCCGTCCTCGGATCCGGAATGATGTCCGCTTCGATGCCGAACACTTCCCTTAGCACTTCCTGCGTCATCACTTCTTCCGGAGCTCCTTCGCTCACAATGCTTCCCTGCTTGATGGCAACCATATGGTGGGCGAATCGGGTGGCATGATTGAGATCGTGAACCACCATGACGATCGTTCGGTCCTGCTCTTCATTGAGACGCTGCAGGAGTTTAAGCACTTCCAATTGATGTGCCATATCGAGGAACGTCGTCGGTTCGTCCAGGAACAGCATATCCGTTCCCTGCGCAAGCGCCATGGCTATCCAGGCCCGCTGTCGCTGGCCCCCGGACAACTGATCCACAGGCCGATCACTGAAGGCGTTCATTCCGGTCACTTGAACCGCCCAGCGAATGATTTCCTTATCCTCTTTCGTAAGCGAGCCGAATCCCTTTTGGTGTGGAAACCGGCCGTAGGATATCAACTCGGATACCGTTAAGCCATCCGGTGCCACCGGATTTTGGGGCAGAATCGCAAGCTGTTTGGCGACGTCTTTGGTAGGCTGGCTGTGAATCGACTTGCCATCCAGATATACAGTTCCCCCATTTGGCTTCATGATTCGCACCATTGTTTTCAGAATCGTCGATTTTCCCGATCCATTCGCTCCGACCAGCGCGGTTATTTTCCCCTCGGGAATGGACAGGTTCAAGTTCTCCACAATCACCCGGTCGGAATAACCGATCGTCAGTTGTTCGGTGTATAAACGTTTCATGGCCACACTCTCCTTGTCAAGCTTCGCAATACAGGCGGACCAGCTTATCTAATTGATAATGATTATCATTATTGATTATTACCATATGCTGCTATCCTTGTCAACAGATCCAGACAATAATTAGCATAAATTTTTTACAGAATATAAGCCGCAAGCAAACAAAAAAACCTGACCTTGTCGTCAGGTTCGTCTTAAATCGTTTGTTCACTAAACAATTTTCTCCGATTCTGTGGAGATTGCAGGTTTCTTATTCCGTTGATTGACGAAATCCGTCTTCATGTTCGGTCACCGTTTCCTGGCCCAGGCTGTTTAAAGCCTTCCAGCAGGAGAGAAATAACCGTCATCGTCTCTTCCAACGGCTGCCCTTCTTCCGGCATTTGCGCCATCCAGAGGGCGGCTTCGTTCATGGCCCCCGAGAGCGCATGGGTTAAAGCCTCGATAGATACAGGCTTCAGGTAGCCCTGCTGCTGCATCCATTGAAGCTGGTCGCGGAGCAGCCGCATAGAGTTCTGCTCATCCATCCTGCGCCAAGCATCCCAGCCAAGGACAGCGGGCCCGTCTATAAGCATTATTCGTTTGTTATGGGGTTCGACAGCAGCCGCAACAAAAGCGCGGCAGCCAAAAATCAACTGCTCCCACACATCCTCGCTCCTGGCTGCCTCTGATTCCACGCGCTCCGCGACTTCGCTTTGCACCGCTTCCAGCACTGCCAGAAATAATCCTTTCTTATTGCCGAAATGATGATAAAGCGCCCCGCGTGTCAGCTTCGCTTCCCGGACAATGTCCTCCAGAGCCGAATCCGTATATCCATATATTGTAAAGTGCTTCCTGGCCGTTTCAATCAGCTTGTGAATCGTTGCATTGGTTTCTTCCTTGTTTCTTCTCACTGTTCCATCTTTCTCCTGTTTATTTGTTTATTTCTTCCACCATCTCTTCGTCCTTGGGATATAGATTTCAGCTTTATGCATTTCTTCGTTAAAGCTTGCGACCACAGCTTGCAGCCGAATGTTCCCCCTCATCCTCCCTACATTAGCCTGTCATCTTCATGGGTCGATACCTTGCCGGCTACCGCTTAAGCCTGTCCATCAGTGTCAAGGCATCCCGATCTCCGGATTTCACCAATGACCTCAACCCGTGACGAACTATCCAGACGTAGTGCTCACCGCCGTTTTTCCCATTCTCACGCACCCATTCCAAGGTAACCTCCTTATAGTCCTTCGTCAAATCATTCAGATGGTTGGCTACCGATTTTCGGACATAGAAGGATGGATCATGGAGCAACGGCTTCAGCAAAGCCAGATTATGGGCGGGGTCGCCATGAATGACGCCAATTCTTCTTGCCCAGGGGAGCCGCGGTCGCGTTCCTTCACTGACCAGTCGGCGGACATGGAGGTTGACATCCTTCGTCCACCGGCCCAAAGTCCGGAAGCATTCATCCGGATAAGCGGCCAGAAATGGGCGTATGGCATATTCGGACGTATGCCGCTTGGTAATTTCGTACAGGGCATTCATGGAAAGTTTATAATGTCCAAGCCCGTACTTTTCCACAAAAAAAGCGACCGGCATCAGAAAGTAGCCATTCTTAAACATCCCCTCCTCCGTTTCATTCTCCGGTCCCAGGATACTTAAGAGGATGCGTAATGACTCCGGGTATTCCCGGGGCAAAGCCTTATGTAATTCATCGGTGATGAGAGCCACCCTTCCCTTAAGCTCGAGCGGTCCGACCTGACGGGCCACGGATTGAACGAAGGTTTCTGTTGGAAAATCCGGATAGTGCGGCCGGATTAGGCTGGCAAGATGATAAGCCAGTTCCTCGCCAAAATAATACTTCAATGCCACCGTATCGCCCATCACTTGACGCCCTCTTCAGCAGATGACCATATCTTCTCCACATATTGGACACTTTCTTGCTCCGACGGCGGAATGATCTTGATCACATCGATTAGAACGCCATTAGGATCACATGTTATAAAATGCCTCTGACCAAATTCTTCGTCCCGAATATCCAGCTCCAGTGGCAGCTTCTCATCCAAAATCAGCCTCTGATATTCCGCGTCCACATCATCCACCTCGAAATTAAGGATTAACCCCTGCGAAACCTTGCGGTATGCTGCCGGTATGGTTGGGTGATAAGCATCCAACAGAGCCAGCTCGAAAGGAACGCTGCCCCGAGTCATTCTTAGACTAACATACCATTCGGCCTCATAGACCTTTTCAAATCCAAAGTAACGGGTATAAAACATCGCACTTGGTGCTACCTTCTCCGTTAGAACGACCGGATAGAAGCTGTTAATTTTCATAATAACGTCCTCCTCGTATTGGAATTAACGAATTCACCTTAACATACATACAGTATGTATGTAAATAATTATTTTTAATTGTTATCAAAAAAATTGTTCTCCCTCCTCATTAAATGGCCAGCAAAAATGGAGAGAATCGCTTCTCTCCATTCATTCCTTCACAGCGTCTGCTATCAGGGATACGAAACCCAGATTTCCTTCCTTGTTCCGATGATCATACCTGTAAGACCTATAAATAAAGCCTCCCTGCGGATCCCACTCACGGTAGTGAAACCGGCCCCCTTCATCGCAGTATTCCAGCAGCCGTACTTTAAACCCGGCTTCCTCGAACATTCGGGTCAAGCTTATATAGGTATGCACAATCTTGTGGCTGGCTGCGGGATGATCCTTGGGGCCCGGCCCTCCAATCTGAACCATATTTTGGTACCATTCATTTTGGAAAAAGCCGTCCGGAACGGCGCATCGAATGTATCCTCCATCGTTCAGGAAGTCATAACAAATCCTCGCAGCCTCTACTCCCTCTTCATACGTAAGATGCTCCCACACATGCTCGGCCAGAATCACATCCGCTTTTCTCGCATCCCCGAAGCTCTGCTCCCAATCGCGCCGTTGAAGTAAATTTAATTCGTCCTCCTGGGTTTGAATCCATCCCGGGTAATTTTGCGACGAAGCCCCGATAATGATCTTTATGGCTTCCGTTGGGGCTACATGAGTGAGATCGATCATAGGCAATCCTCCTTCCTTCCTCAGAAAATGTTGGATATCATCGTTGTTGCCAGTCTGCACTCTTGCCGGCTTTAGAACTTTATTCAAATCAGCCGGAGAAGTCCTGCCGATTTTACAAAGGCGTGAAGCCATGGATTCAATTGGTTTCAATCCGCATTCCCAATTCCTTCAATTCACTCAGCGCTTCCTCCGTATCCCTTTCGGGATTCAACAAGTGGACCGTCTCTTCCGTAATGGGTGAATCCTCATAAAATCTTGTAACGATATCAATCGGAATCGGCATATCGAAGTAAGCTTCTGCCCAATCTGCGTAATCCTCCGCTGTTTCAAAAATCGTCCCCAGCAAAAATCCGGAGCCACCGTCTTCCCCAGGAGGAATATCCACCTCTCCGGTCCTCCAGACAGTGTCTTGGTTCTCACGCCATATGCAGAAGGTGACTTCTTCTTTCTCCAGTTCTTCCGCTTCCAATAAGGACAGCAGTGAAGCGGGGACCTCTTCGTAAATTCCCAGCCAAACCTCATATTCATCGCCGGCATGCGGACTTAACGCAGATTCGTGATCGAATCCTTTGATAATCGTGCCATCCTCCGTAAATAACGCAAACAAATGATCACCTGCACCGTTATCGATTTTCGCAAGCGTAACGCCCGGTGCCCATTGCGGGATATAGTGGTGGTATCGAAGCCATTCCTCCGGACACAGGATCAAGTCCAGAGCCGCCGCAACAAGCAGCCGTTTCCTCAGTACTTCGGGTGTAGCGAGCGATTTCAAATCTATCATATGATTGATTATCCTCCTTCTTCTTCAGCTGACCGGATGGTCCATCTCCCGATGGCTCCAGAGGCGCTGATCTTCCCAATCTTTATCATGCGCACCCACGAAGCTCCTAAGTTCCAGCAAGGGACCTTCAGCCTCCTTCATGCAGCCCCGCCTTTGCGACAGCGGGGGAGTTTTCCATAAGAGTATACCTTTGCCTCTATTGTTTTGCCGAGAAATACTCTTTTTCCAGAATAGAGAAATAAAATTGATCCGTCCAACGGTTATTCCAAAAAAGCTCTTCCTTAAAAACGGCTTCTTTAGTCATGCCGACATGTTCCATAAGTGCCGCTGAACGAGTATTGTTGGAATTGCACATACCAACGACTTTATGGGCTTGCAACTGTTCGAAGGCAAAGGTCAGTAAAAGCCCGGCCGCTTCCCTTCCATAACCATGCCCCCAATATTCGGGAAGCAGGGCAAACCCTATTTCCCAGCTCTTTCTATATTCGCTGTAGCTCCAAATTTGTGCCAATCCGATAGGCGTATTCCCCGTATCCTTGACTAGCCTTATAATAAAATCGTAGCTTGTCGCTTCATCGGCATCATTGATTTTTTGCAAATATTGTTCCTTAACCGCCTCTTCATCCGACTCTACTTCTTCTTCATAATGCCATAACTCTTCATCGCATTCTATCCTGCATATAAAATTCAAATCATGAACGGTCACTTTATCAAGGACCACTTGCTTTCCGATGATCTCCATGAAACATATCTCCTTTTTACTATAGGCCCCCTGCCGATAAATGATCATATCCGAATTTATTCCATATAGGTGGGCCAAGTCCTATGCAAGTATATTAAACTATTCTATCTTTCATTAGTAGTCCAAAAATGATTATATTCCGGCTTCCGCACGAAATTCTTTCCCTAGCCCAATCGGGCTTATTATGGTTTCTCGCTGCCTCCTGATTTAAGGGGGTACAGGTAAGAAGGACTAGAGCGACGATCTTACTGAAGCTAAATGAAATTCCTTCCGCAAATGTTGGAAGTACAAAAAAACCCGCAAATCATGCGGGTTTAACTCTTGCTGTATGCCCTTATCTTCTATTCCCCCGGCAATTTGGACGGCTCGCTGCCGAACCATTTCTTATACAAGGCTGCGTAAGTTCCGTCTTTGACGACGGCTTCAATCCCGAGATTAACCCTCCCGATGTATTGATTTCGCTTCTTGGATACGACGCCATAGCTTTCTTTGTTCAGCACTTCCCCTACTATTTTCACTTTGCCGTCCCCGGATTTTTGTATAAAATCATGGGCATTGCGCTCGTCGAAAACTACAGCGTCTACCTTTTTATCCTTCAATTGATCGTAAGCTTCGGTAATGGAAGGGAAGCCTCTGATTTCCTTGATTCCCTTAATATCGCCGGTATAGGTATACGCCGTCGAACCGAGCCTGGTCGCTACCACCTTTCCTGCCAGATCATCCTCGGTTTTGATCGTTTCGTTGTCCGAAGCCGTGAGAATGACCAGCCCGGTCTGAAAATAAGGGTCGGAAAAGGCAAATTTCTCCTTACGTGCGTTGTTGATCGTCATCCCGGCGATAGCAAGATCGACTTTGCCGGATTTAACCGCTTCATTTAATTCCCGGTAATCCATCGGAATCAGCTCGTACTTCAGGTTCGCTTTCTCGGCGATAGCTTGCCATAGCTCTACCTCGAACCCTTTGCCTTCCCCTGCTTCCGTATAAGTGAACGGACGGAAGTTGCTCTCTATCCCGACTTTGACCGAATTGTTGGTCGTACATCCTGCCGACAGGATCATCAGCAGTAGAAAAAAGCCGTAAAGCCCCCGCTTGCCAAGCATTCCAACACTCATCGCCTTTTACCCTCCTTGCTTAGTAAACATAGGTATTATTTGTTAATCGCTGGAAGGTTATGCACTATTCCTCTGACCAAACTCCATTTCGGGGGAATATGACTTGAGCAAAAAAAACAGCCCGGATACTGTAGAAACAGCATCGGGCGGTAAGCATATGTTTTATTCATTCTCTCAGCAAAGTTGGAATTAGCCTGTCGTTGTCCCCGTATATCTGGCCGTTAATTGTTCAATTTTTTCATTCAGCTCTGCCAGAGAAGCGTGATGTTCCGATGTAACCGGCAGCAGCGGCAGCCGGGGTTGACCGGTCTCGATGCCCCGCAGGCTCAAAATATACTTACAAGCTCCATATAAGGACGGGTAGCTCAGCAACTTCTTGATGATCTCGTTGATTTGATTCTGAAGCACCCGGGCCGCTTCAATTTGATTTGCCTCATAGTAACGGTTAAGCGTGCAGAAGAGCTCCGGCATGACGCCGTAAGTGCCCCCGATCCCTCCATCCGCTCCCATAATCCTCCCGGCCAGAAACTGCTCATCCGGCCCGTTAAATACAAGGAAGTGTTCTCCACCGGCCGCTTTGAATTGCTGTAACTCGAACGTGCTTTCTCCGGACATTTTCACGCCGATGACCTTATCCTGTTCAGCCATCCTTCTAAGCAAATTCATCGTCAGTTTGAACCCTGTCGTTTGGGGAATATTGTAAATAATGAACGGCAGGGAGGTGCTGTCGATCATCTGCTGCCAATGTGCTTCCACGGCCTTCTCCGATAGCCGGTAGTAAATTGCGGGGATGGCGGACACGGCATCCGCACCGCATTGCTCGGCATGCTTGCACAGCTCGACACTGTCCCGCGTGGAATTGGCACCGACATGGACGATTACGGTTAATTCTCCTTTAACCTCTTCCATGACCGCCTCCACCACCTGCCTTCTTTCGGCTACGCTTTGCAAAATTCCTTCCCCGGAGCTGCCTCCAACGTACAAGCCCCGGATGCCGGTCGTTACATAATACCGCGCAAGCTTCTTCACTCTGGCCAAATCAACATTTCCGGCTTCGTCATACGCGGAATACATGGCCACGTAGATGCCTGCAAACTTCGATGCCCAATCCATCTCCATCATCCTCTCATTCCTTTTCTTGGACAGAATAGGCACGCCGTGCCGTCTTCGACCGCGTCCGCTGTTAACCAAACCGGGCTCTTTTACAGCTACACGGCAATTTTGTAAACAATCTTACTCACCGGCTGCCCGCTTGCTTCCTTATCTGATTCATGGGCTCCGACCAAATGAGCATCCTCGGGAAAGCACAAGAGAAAGTGCCCCTTCTCTAAATAACCGCTGAATTTACAGGTCGCCGTCACTTCGCCGAAATAGATATCCGCTTCGGTGTCATAAGCCGTTGAATTGCTCAAGCAGTCAACAGGGGCGATCTCCACATATTCTTTACCTTCCAGAACAACGTGTATATCGATAAACCGTTTATGGGCCTCGTATCTTTTTTCTTCCTTGGGAACCGTGGTAAAAACGATCGTATTTTTCCGGAAGCCTGCCCCTTCTGCGAATTCCCCGTGCAGGTTGCACAGCATGTCCCGGATGGCTCCCATTAAACCCGGATGATCGAATCGATATAATCCGGCATTCGCGATTTTGTCATAAATCATTGAGCGGCAGCCTCTCGTCCGGTAATTTCTATGACGCTTACCTTCCTGTCTTCGGCAAGCGACAGAGTCAGGGCATCTGCCGTCGCAATGGAAGCTCTGGCGGCGGTTCCGTCCAGCAGCGGCTTGAATTCTTCCTCGACTTCCGCACCTTGCATAATGCTGTGGAAATAGGCCATTTCCTTCTTCATTATGCTGTTAAGCCACATCGGAGGCGTTAGACTAGGTTTGCCATAGGCGATCGCCCCGTCCGTTTCCAGCCCTTTATAAATCCGGGTGCGGTCTTCGTCCTCCTCCTTCGATTCATGTAACAGGAACCTCTCTTCTCCCTCCGGTGTCTTCAGAACAACCTTGACATCCTGCAAATCGATCAAGATAGCTCCCAAGTTACCCTGGATTTTGACATAATGATCGCTCCATCTGAAGGCGGAGCCGTATTGCAGCGTCGCAAAGCGCTTGTTAGGGAACTCCAGCGAAATGAACAGCATATCCTCCTCATCGCCAAACTGCTCTCCCTGATGAGCAACATTTCCGCCTGTCATGCAAACTCTCTCCGCAGGTCCCATCAGAAACTGAATAAAATCCAGCTCATGGATATGGTGGTACAGATGGCCCCCCGAGATTTTCCGGATTTTCTTCCAGCTAATCTCCGGCTGCGCCTCCTCCCAACCATTCCGTTCGGCGTGGCAGAACAGAATTTCTCCGATTTTGCCTTCGTTAATCAATCTTTTGGCAGTCCGTACCCCATTCATAAAGTTCATGACATGACCGGCCATGAAGATAAGCCCCTTCTCCTTTGTTCTGCGGATCATTTCGCTGCAATCTTGATAGGACAGAGCAATGGGCTTCTCACAGAACACATGCTTGCCATGATCGGCTGCACACAAAACGGGCTCCTTATGGTAACCGTTTGGCGATGCGACGATGACCGCATGCACATCCGGCCTGCTGCACAGAGATTCTATGCTGGGCTCAATATCGCAATTCAATTCCTCGGCTAACGGTTCGGCATTAGCGGGATCATAAACCGCTACGACCCTTGCGCTTTCCAATTGATGAAGGATTCTTGCCAGACCCGCACCGAAATAACCTGTACCTACGACAGCATAATTAACTGTATTCATTTATAATGACTCCTTCCAGAATGACAAATTTACTTTACAGATCCTTCCGCCAAACCGCCGGCGATCTTCTTCTGTATCAGCATGAAGAACACAACCGAAGGCAGGATGACAATGACGGATGCCGCCATCATTTCTCCCCAATCGAGAATTTCCGAACCTGTCAAGGAATATAAAGCTACGGAAATCGGCATTTTTTCCGAGCTGTTAATAAGCAATAGAGCAAACAAAAATTCGTTCCAGGTGTTTATAAAAGTATAAATGGCAGTGGCAACTACGCCCGGTGCGACAACCGGCAGGACCACCTGGAGAAAAACCCGCAGCTTCCCTGCTCCATCAACCCTCGCCGCTTCCTCGATCTCGAGCGGAACCGTTTGGAAAAATCCGATAAGCATCCATATAGCGTACGGAATCGAAAAGGAAAGATACGTAATAACCAGACCGGTCCATGTGTTCACCAATCCTATCTTGATGATGATAATGGAATAGGGAACAGCAAGCAGAATCGGCGGAAACATGTACGTCGTAATTAACAGCTTGGTCATTTTCTTGCCAGTCCTTGGAAAGAACCGTACGATTCCGTAAGCCCCCAAGGAGGAAACGACAATCGTAATTAACGTCGCACATAATGAAACTATTAGACTGTTTTTGATATTCGTTGTGAAATTCAAATTGTTCAGCACTCTGCTGTAGTACTCAAACGTCAGTTCTTGCGGGAAGAACGACAGAGGGTGGCTGGCCATTTCCCCGGACGATTTGAACGAGGACAGAATGATCCAGATCAGGGGAAAGACGGCTGCGACAGCCAAAATTGAAAGAAAAAGATACAGCAACACTAGAGTAAATTTATTTTTATTTACACCGGCCATCATCGATCCTCCCTTTCCCATTTATTGAGCAGTCTGAAGTACAGCAAGCAGACAGCCAACAAGAACAGCAGCAGGATAACGGTTATCGCCGACGCCACTCCAAGCTGTTTCAGCCCCCACCCCGCCTTGTAAGCGAAGATAGGCAGCGTAGTCGTCAAGTCGGAGGGGCCTCCGCCGGTCAGCAGGTACAGGAGATCAAAGTTGTTGAATACCCAGATCGTCCTTAGCACCAGAAGCAATCCGATCACTCCCCGGATGTGGCGGATCGTAATCGCCCAGAACGACTGCCAGGCGGTCGCTCCGTCCATCAGAGCCGCTTCATACTGCTCCATCGGAATCGTCTTGAGCGCTGACAGAATGTTCACCATGAACAGCGGTGCTCCGAACCATATATTTATGAAGACGACGGCGCCGAATACGAACGCCGGATCAGCCAACAAATTCATATTCTGGTCCGTTATCCCGACTAACGTCAATAAATTCGGAACAAATCCATACACATCGTTAAAAATCCACTTCCATGAAAAAGCGATGACGATCGCCGGGAAAGCCCATGGAATAATAAGCAGCGTGCGGAAAAACCCCGGAAATTTGGGGATCTTGTTAAGCGCCAATGCCGCGGCAAAGCCTACTAATAATTGACCCGCTATGGACAGGACCGTCCATTTGATTGAATTAAGAAAGGCTCTATAGAAGTCCGCATTGGTAAGAACAAATTTAAAATTGTCGAGCCATACCCAGGAATAATTCAGTTTGATCAAGTTTTTAGACGTGAAGCTGAAATAAATACTTGAAAATATAGGATAAATTAACAATAGAATGACGATTAATATGGCAGGGAGGACAAAAAGCAGCCCTGTCACGTTCCATCTTTTCGCTTTTCCACCACTGGAAATCATCGATGTCACTCCTTCTTTGAAGGCTATTTCAAACAATCTCTCCTTCCTAAGCAAAGCTTAGTTAACCGTTGAACAAGTCTGTCTGCTCGATAGACTTCTGGATCTCCTCAAAAAATAGGGGGGACTTCCCCCTATTTTCAGTTGGCTAATTGAAATAAGTCATTAAGCTCTTTTTCCGCTTTCTGTGCCGCTTCTTCCACTGGCACGTTCTTCAGCACAACGTCCTGGAACATCTTCTCGATAATACCTTGGCTGGTAATAATTCCAGATTGCAGCGTCGGTTTGTACTCCATGCCAATCGCTGTCCCCTGATCGACAGCATCGCTGATTACTTTCACCGCGTGGCTGAATTTCTGGATCGTCGGTTCATTCAGGAATTCGGGAGCTTCCGCAATATCCTTCATGGCCGGCAGCATTCCTGCAGGAACCGAATGCAGAAACTTGATATACCTTTCCTTCTCGTACAAGCTTTCCACGAACGCCTTGGCAATTTCGGGATGCTTGCTGTTTTTCCATACAACCATCGGAATGTTGGATGTTTCTATGCCTTGGGCCGGGTCTTCCGCATTTACTTTCGGTATCGGAGCCGCATCGATTTTGTCCAACAGTTGCGGAGAGTTCGTTTCTACGCCGCCGATCTGGAAACCGCTGTTAAAGTCGAAGGCTGTTTTACCCTGGTAGTACAGAGTGGCCTGATCCAGCACCTTGAAATTGACGGAGCCGTTCGGAGAAGCTGCTTTATACATTTTGACCCAGTAATTAATACCGTCGATCGCCGCCTTGCTCGTCAGATTCGCCTTGCCGTCCTCCGTAATCAGAGTATCTCCGGCCGAGCGGACATACAGGTTCAGGAAGCGTGTCGCCATCATATCTCCCAGCCCCATCGGAACGGATAACCCGTAAACGTCCGGCGGATTGTTAATTTTGGTTGCAGCTTCATACAGCTCGTCCCATGTTTGCGGAACCTGCAAATTCGCCTGCTCCAATAAATCCTTGCGGTACCACATCACCTGGGCATGCGAGTATAGCGGGATGGAATAATTCTGCCCATCCAGATCCCCTTCTTTCAGAGGAGCTTCATAGAAGCGGTCCCGACCGATATGATCGATCACGTCATTAAGCGGAAGGATAGCGTCGGCATCCATCATCTCTACGACATGATTCGGCAATGCCGTGCTGACATCCGGAACTTGTCCCGACAGCAGGCCTGTCGTCCACTTCGTGTAAAACTCAGGCCATGCGAAGGTTTCGATCGTAATTTTAACCCCCGGATGCTCATCCATAAACGATTGCGCGGCTTCCCGCATGAAATCGTTTCTTGCCCCCTGGGTAAAAGAATGCCATAGCACGATTTCGCCTTTTAAAGCTCCATCGTCACCGGCTGCCGGCTGCTCCGCATTTTTGCCGCAGGCCGTCGTCAAGAGAACCATGGCGGCTGTCAATATAAGCGGCAGTTTTCTTTTCATGTGCAGTGACCCCTCTCTGTAATCAAATAATGCTACTGCTTCACACACGGATTACCCTTGAAGAATGCGGTGCAAACGGCCTGTCCCTCCCTCAATCAGTATCCGCTTACACCATATTCAATATACGGTATTGAAGTGTGCTTGCTTGACCTTCCATGTCTTTAACAATATCAAACTGCAGAGAGGGCTTGAATATAGCAAATCAATCAATCCTAGCACTAATCGATCATACGATCCTGTTTTACCCAACTAATCTCTCGCAAGCTGTCTGTATGAATGAGGGGATACGCCGAAATGCTTCTTGAATAATCTGGAGAAATAGTTCGGGTCCTCAATCCCGACCATGTAAGCAATATCCGAAATTCGCTCGTCGGTTTCCAGTATTTTTTTGGCTGCTACAACCATCTTCAGCTCAATCAAAAATTCACTCGGTGATTTGCCGGTATGCCGTTTAAATAATCGGCGGAGCGAAGAGGAGCTGATGTGTACCATCTTGCTCATCTCTTCAATACTGATATTCGAATGGTAATGGTTGATCATATAATCGAGGACGATTTCCACCCGATTATCATTCTTGCTGTCCGTCTTTAATTTCTTAGGCTTGCGGGTTCTATTCGGAGACGCCTCCGATTGGTTGACCATATAACCGACAATAAGCTCCAGATACCCTCTCAGAAGAAAGTTTTTTCCCCGGCTGGGGGCATTCTTTTCCTTAACCATCCACTCAAAATAACGGCCGATCTGGGGATCGTCGCACTTCACTTTCGTGTCGAAGCCAAGTATTTCCGACCATATCGTGCTGTCCTGCAGCGGAAAAGCAGCCGTAAAGCGGACACTCGTAAAAGTAAATTCATCCGACAGCGCCTCGCAAAACAAGGTGCTTCCCTGCGGAATATAGACCAGCTCATCCTGCTCCACCTCATATGTCATCTCATCAATAATGAATTTGGCCTTCCCTTTGTGAATAAACCGGATCATCGAATAAGGAAGCATTGTTTCGTAATAAGTCCATTTTTTCGGAAAAGAGTACTTTTCGGCATACAGGTAATTTAATCTGAGCGCCATCAGCAAGCTGTTATCCGTCATGAAATCCACCCCTGTTTTTTGCGATTGCAGGTTTTTCTAACCACTCATTATTGCGATATAATTAGGGTTAGCATAAAAAACCTCCTTATCCACATAGTGGACAGGAGGCGCTATTGAATCGGGAAGCACTCCCTTCCCATTCAAAAATTGATAATCCAAAATTTCAGCATAATATTGTGAGCCATTCGAAGATGATCTAGCTTCTAGATCTCGAGGCTTTCGCCGATACCTAACGCTTTCCCTTCGATTCCGACCTCTTTCAGCATGTCAACGAAGCGGTCGGGATCCTGAGCGATAACCGGGAACGTGTTGTAATGCAGCGGGATGACCTTCTTGGCCCGAACCCATTGTGCAGCAAGGACCGCATCTTCCGGACCCATCGTGAAATTGTCGCCTATCGGAAGCGCGGCCGCATCGATCCGGTTTAATTCCCCTATCAGCTTCATGTCCCCGAACAAAGCGGTATCTCCGGCATGGTACAGCGTTTTGTCCCCCATCGTCAGCAGAATTCCCGCGGGCTGTCCGGCATACAGGAAGCTGTCGCCTTCCCGCAGGGAAGAGCCATGGAAGGCCAATGTAAACTTGACCCTGAAACCGTCGAATGAATAAGAACCGCCAGTGTTCATCGCATGAACCTTGGCTCCTTTCTGCTCGCAGTAGCTTGCCAGCTCGAAGTTGGCAACAATGGGACAATCATTCGCTTTGGCAATTTCCAGAGAATCGCCAAAATGATCATCATGTCCATGCGTCAGCAATACGGCATCTACGCGAAGGTCGGCAGGACGGATCCCCGAAGCGGGATTCCCCGATATGAAGGGATCGATAATAACCCGAGTTCCTTCATGTTCCGCCAGCAGACACGAATGCCCGTAAAACGTGATTTTCATTGTTATCCTCCTCTTTCCATCCAAATTCATTCCTTCTACCATTCTAATTAAAGACGGGGGCAAACTCAAATTATCTGCCGCTAGCCAGCCTCAGTACGCGAATGTCCATGAACCGGCGCCGTCCTTCCAGGAATAACCGGTTTGCCCTTGGGTAAAGCACCGAACAATACCCAGGAATGCTTCATATACTTCTGCGCCAGCGCCACAACTCCCCAGGATGCTCCGAGAGTAACCGCAAATCCGCCGGCCACATAAGCGTAGTATAATTTCGGATTATAGCTGGCGGGAAGCAGGGAATAATAGAACAAAATCCCCGCATGAATGATATAGATTCCAAAGGAGGCCATGCCAAGCCGATACAGAACAGTTGTCCAGAAAGGGCTTAGTAAACGATAGAGCCCGGCCGAGAGCTGAAGCAGGATTAACCCGGATGTATAGCTATGTAAGAACCATAGACCTTCGTATACCAGTCCATGGGCAAAAACATCGTAAGCCCTGGTCCGATACCACAAGTACACATGGCTTAAGCTCGCGCCCGCCCATACTATCCATAATGGAATCCAATAGAAGGCCTGCCGGCTTAACAGCTTTTTCCAAGTTACTTCTATCCAGCCTTTAATGGCATGATAATGTATTCCGAAGAATGCCCCGAGCAAATAATTGGACATATAGCTCGTCGCCAGAAACGATTTATCCGCATAATTCCAATAGAAATAATCCAGCAGAACAAAGATCCATTGAAGCACCAGACCGATCCAGATCAAATGCTTGGCCAGAAGCTTAATCCGCTGCAGAAGCCAAAGGAAGAACGGAAACAATAAATAAAATTGAATGCTTATGAAAATAAAATACAGATGGTAAAACGCTTTCCCCATCACCAGAGCAGACCAAAAATCGGCCAGCGATACATTCTGAAAAAACTGATTCCAATCTTCCCCATAAGAATAGTACATCTGGATCGTATAATAATAAATCGAGCAAATCAGGTAAGGTACAAGTATGTATAATAATCTTCGCTTATAAAAGGTGGCGATCAGCTTCTTATCCATCTTGCGATCATAATAACTGTAAAAAAGAACGAAGGCGCTTAGAAAAATAAATGTCGTTGTCCCAAATCGGTTAAATACATTAATGAAATTGAAGAATTGATACATGAATGATTGTTTATCA
Organism: Paenibacillus sp. SAFN-117; assembly: GCF_051966115.1. Taxonomy (NCBI): domain Bacteria; kingdom Bacillati; phylum Bacillota; class Bacilli; order Caryophanales; family Paenibacillaceae; genus Paenibacillus; species Paenibacillus sp. SAFN-117. The sequence goes on along the minus strand of NZ_JBQCLK010000029.1, from coordinate 43,383 downwards.
ATGATTTCTCCAATCGGAAGGGATGAGACATGTACGAGTATTACTCCTAGAATGGCCAACGCTCGAACGATGTAGATGACATGGATTTGCTCCTTCTGACTCGTTCTTAGGTGACCCAAACCGGCCACTCCCCCTTTGCTGCGGTTCAAGAGTGCCTGTTGCTTGATAAGCCTTTCATTAATGAATACAATACCGCAAATCGGCGGCTAAGCCTTCTTGACCCGATGATTATTTAAAAATGATGTCTTTCTCCCGCAAGGTCAGCTTCCTGGCCGCAATGTCGAGCACAATTTTGCCGCTCGCAAGCCCCCAGATTCTGCTGGCGAACCGTTCAGCCAATTCCACATTGTGAAGCGTACAGATGATCGTCACCTGCTTCTTGCGGCTGATGTTCCTCAAATCTTCCATCACCCGGTTAGCGGATTCAGGCGGCAAGCCCGTGACCGGCTCGTCAGCGAATAAAATCTCGGTCCCCTGGACGAGTGCCTGTGCAATGGCGATCCTCTGTCTCTCTCCTCCGCTTAGTTTGGATGTCTTCTCCCTGGCCTTATCCAGCAGTCCCACATGCTCCAATAAATCCATAGCCTCGAGATGGTCGTCCTTGGCTGCAATCCTTGTTAGAAACCGGAAGACAGACGTATTTTTATAGCGGCCGCTCAAGACATTCTGGATGGCCGTCGAATTCAGATTCAAATAAGGTTTTTCCTCAATCATGGCCCATTTACGCCGCATCTTCATTTTCTCGACAAAGTTCAATTCCGTAATGTCGCTGCCTTCATAGATGTACTGCCCTTCGCTCCAGGATTCCTGCAAGGACAAACAACGGAGCAAGGTCGTTTTACCGCTGCCGCTTCCTCCAAGGATGGCGATGAAATCCCCCTTGTCCGCTTGAAAGCTTATCTTGGAAAGCACTTCGTGCCCGGATTCAAATCGTTTGGTAAGATTGCGTACGATGATCATTCGCGAGCTCCTTTTCTCTCTATATTCGTGTATAAGTATGGCGTACCTGCTATCATCTCCTGTCAGCTCTTTGATACCTTTTACCCTTCGTCGAAAGTTTTGATACCTCTACTCTCTGTAGAAAGTTTTGATACCTCTTACCCTCCGTGGAAAGTTTCGATACCTCTTACTCTCCGTAGAAAGTTTTGATACCTCTTACACCTCCGTAGAAAGTTTTGATACCTCCTACCCTTCGCCGAAAGTATGGAAGGATTTTTGCCATGGAGACAGGACCGTTCGGTTTCATAGAAATTTTACCATTAACCGGCCCATAATCCTAGAGCCGCAGCAACAATCGTATGACAATCGTAACAAAGTAGTCATAACACAACACTCGGGAAGCATTCTACATAAGTTAAATACTCTACGTTAATACTCCAGCGTCCGATTTAGCAAACCTGCACTTTTAGGGCTGCTCCTCGAGATCTAACTTACTCGGTTCCAACAAACTGAAGGAACGGGCGAACGAACCCAACCCGTCCCTTCCAAAATCCGCTCAGCCAGCACTTCCCTTTTCTTTCGCTATCAGCCTCCATTATACTGCTAACGCGCAGATTCAGTTGGAATGGCTGTCTTCACATCTCTTGGACTGTTATCCCCTTTGTTCAGGAACCGTACCCACTTCCTAATTTTCAAACACTCCACTTAGCTCACTTGATTTGTTGATCTACTCTCCCCTGCCTCTGACTGTTATCCCCTCTGTTCAGGAAACGTACCAGTTTCTCAATTTTCGGCTGTTCCCTTTTAGCACATTTCATTCGATGATTGCCACCTCTACTTGCCTTTGACTGTTATCCCCTTTGTTCAGGAACTGTACCCACTTCCTAATTTTCAAACACTCCACTTAGCTCACTTGATTTGTTGGTCTACTCTTCCCCTGCCTCTGACTGTTATCCCCTCTGTTCAGGAAGCTGCACCGCTCCTTGATTCTTCAACTGTTCGTTTTGCCGGGCTTGATTCGTTGGACTGCTCTCACTCTGCCTCTGACTGTTATCCCCTCTGTTCAGGAGGAGTACCCCTACCTGCTTTCAACCTCTATCCCATATAATCGGTTGGCCTACTGACACTTCCTTGCCTTATAACACTTCGTTCATTCAAATTGGAACCGATATCCTTTCACTTCAGGAAACCTCAATGTTCCTCTAAATTGGTAAGTCTTTTGTTTTTTAATCAATAATTCCTACTTTTTCTAACCAAGTTGAGATGTACCAGGCGCTGCAGTAGACTTTATGAGCTAATGGGAAAATTACAGTTCTGAGTCATTGGGATAACGGACAAAAGTGTGGTCGAGTCGCGTATCTGAGCTATTGGGATAACGGTCAGAAGGCTGATTGAGCTGCGTATCTGAGTCATTGGGATAACGGACAAAAGTGTGTCGAGTCGCGTATCTGAGCTGTTGGGGTAACGGTCAAAAGGCTGTTTGAGCAGAGTAGCTGAGCTGTTGGGATAACGGTCAGAAGGTTGATTGAGCCGCTTATCTGGGCTGTTGGGATAACGAGCAAAAAACCGATTGAGCTGCCATGTCTGAGTCAACAGGATAATGGTCAAAAGAATGGTTGAGCTGCATGCTGTAGGAGCTTCCAAATCAAATGAGCCTGTATTACGGAAAATGATAAACAAATTTCAGACTCCTTCTGAATCCATAAAGCTGTAGTAAAATCATTATTCACAGTGCTGATCGGCCACCGTCATGGCACCTAGATCTGAGTGGCACCTTACGCGGAGCTTCAGCATTATTAACTGTAAGATTTACCGATCGACATAGCCAGCAGCTCGGCAATATCATAGGTGGCCATTTCATCCTCCTTGCCCAGCGCCTTCGTCCCGTCGCCAAGCATTGTCAAGCAATAAGGGCAGGCACTTGCGATTACTGTTGGTTGAACTGCCGCAGCCTGTTTTGTCCTCTCGACATTAACTCTTGTTCCTTCCCTCTCCTCCAGCCACATCAGGCCGCCCCCGGCGCCGCAGCACATGCTGTTATTTCCGCTCCGTTCCATTTCTACCAGCTTCACGCCTGGAATTGCCGACAAAACGATACGAGGCGCATCATAAACGCCGTTATATCTTCCCAAATAGCATGAATCATGGTATGTCACTCTTTCCTCTAATGACTGCGTCGGCACGATCCTTCCCTCTTGGATCCAAAGCGCAAGAATCTCTGTATGATGATAAACCTCTATTCGGGGAGACAAGCCAAAATCAGGATATTCGTTCTTGAATGAATGGTACGCATGCGGATCGATCGTGATGATCTTCTTGACCTTATACTGATGGAACAATTCGATATTGCTGCGAGCCAGCTCCTGGAATAAATACTCATTCCCGAGCCGCCTGGCGGTATCTCCGGAATTTCCCTCTTCGTTCCCTAAGACAGCGAATGATATTCCGGCTTCGTTCATAATCCGGATCATCGACCGGGTAATCTTCATGCTTCTTTTATCATAAGAGCCCATAGAGCCGACGAAAAATAAATAATCGAATTCACCGGCCTCCTCAATAGAAGGAGCGTGGTCCCCGTCGACCAAGCCGCTCATCCAGCCGCTCCGTTCACGCCGATGGATGCCCCACGGATTGCCTTGACGCTCAATGTTGTTCAACGTCCGCCCCGCTTCGGAAGGAAGCTTGCCTTCGGTCAGCGCCAGATAACGACGCATATCCATAATCATCCTCACATGCTCGTTGGCGACGGGACACTGGTCCTCGCAGTTCCGGCAGGTTGTGCAGGCCCACAGCTCCTCTTCGGTAATGACATCCCCTATCAGGTTAACCTCCGAATCTGACTCCGCCTTCACCATTTCTGCAGCCTTCATCCTTCCCGATCCGGCGCCGGTGCGGCTGCCAGCCTCTGCCATGGAACGAGACGAAAGGGCGACACGATTCGCTTCCGAATTCGCAAAGGCGAAAGCGGGCATCCAGGGGGTGCGTGACGTGATTGCTGCTCCACGGACGGTCAGATGATCGCGCAGCTTCACGATCAATTCCATTGGAGATAACATTTTGCCGGTAGTGGAGGCCGGGCATACATTCGTGCAGCGTCCGCACTCCACGCAGGAATATAAATCAAGCAGTTGATTGCGGGTAAACCGCTCAATACGACCTACTCCGAATTCCTCGGCGGTCTCGTCCTCCAGATCAATCGGCTTGAGCTTGCCCGGCGGCCCCTGCGTTCTCCAGAATAGATTAAACGGAGCAAACAGCAAGTGAGCATGCTTGGATTGCGGCACATAGACAAGAAAGGCCAACAATATCAGGAGATGAAGCCACCAGAATAAATAAAACAGCAGCTCCGCCGCGCCCGGTCCGATTCCACCCGTCCATGCGGCGATCGTGGAAGATACAGGACTATAGACGGAGAACGGCTCCCCCTTCCAGATTGCCCGCATGCTTTCCGTCAGCAGCAGCGACAGCATAAGGCCGGTAATAAAGAGCAGAACGACAGCCGGCTTCCAGCCCCGCTTCAGCCTTTTTAATTTTTCAATATATCGGCGGTAGAACGCATAACCCACCGCCAACAAGATAAGCACAATCGTTATTTCCTGCAGCAGTACAAAATAGCGATAGCCGCGGCCAAGCGGCAGATGATGCTCCGGCGCAAGTCCCCTAATCAGCAGATCGAGCGCACCGAATTGAAGAACGATAAATCCGTAGAACATGACGAAATGCATCCAGCCGCTGCGCCTGTCCTTCATCAAAGTCCTATGCCCAAGCATCTGAACCGCAAGCTCGCGAAAGCGTTCCCCGGTTCGGGCTTCCTCCGTCTCCTCTCTTCCTAACCGGATAAATAAATAACGACTGTACATTACATGAGAAAACAGGAACACTGCATAACCAACTGCCACGACAAAACCGATCCAATGAAGCCATGCCCATCCGGTCACAGGTTTCACCCGCCTTCCCCTAAATCAATCGGTAGGATCCGGTACCGAACGAACCGATCACTCCTTCCTCACTGTACAAGCTGGCTTGAGTTGTAACGATTTTGCGGGAAAGATGCAGCACTTCCCCTACTGCATAATTCATCCCTTTCTTAAGCGGTGCGACATAATGAACGTTCAGATTGGTCGTTACGATTCTGTCATTGGGCTTGGCGAGCATTGCCGCCAAACCCATGACGTTGTCCAGCAGAGAAGCATGGACCCCTCCATGCAAAATCCCGATATGGTTCATATGTCTGTCGCAGGCTTCCAAAGAGATGACCACCTTGCCATCCGCGAAGCTTACCAGCTTCGCCCCCAGATCTTCCCAGAACGTTCCTTGCACGTCCTGTTCGAGCTTCCGGGCCAAAGCTTCCCAGTCCAACGGCTCGTTCATCTCAGGTCCTCCATCGTTATGTGGTTGGTCCGGGGAGAGATTCCCTCTGCCCTAAGCGCTCCCCGGCATAAAGCGATCAAGCTTAGCTTCGTTTCCTGCGTATACACATCCAGTCCCATTTCGATTCTTCTCAGCGCGGTAAATCCGACCATTCCGAACAGGGCGCTAGTTAAAGTAGGGATGCTGATTGCCGGGTCAATCCAGCCTTCCCGCTGAAGCTGTTCAAAGAATTGCTCCATAGTGCGGAAATAACCGCAAATTCGCTTTTGGATATCCTGATGAAGCGACTTGGTCCCCCATGACTTACTCATAAGCAGTTGGCACAGCGACTGCTCCCGGTCAAAAAATTTCAAATGCACCTTCAGCAGCTTAACCAGCATCTCTTCGCGGGAAATCCCACTGCGGATTACCGGCTGGATCTGACCGAGCAGCCGTTCGATCCCTCTCTCTACGACATATAAGAACAATTCCTCTTTCGTTGGAAAGTAGTAGTACAGCGTTCCCTTGGACACTCCTGCCAGCTCAGCGATGGAATCCATCGTTGTCTCGCTGAATTCCTGATGGGCGAAAGCCGTCAGCGCTCCTTCGCAAATTCTTTCCTTTTTCGTCCGGGTATCCATATCTTTCCCTCTTTGCGCGGACTGGGGCGTTCCGTTATTCCGGTTTATCACCCCATCCGAAGAACCTTTCCCGGGCTTACCGGCTCTCCCGTTCACTCCGGCTTGTTGTCCGGACGCCGTATTCTGCACGTCCTCCAGATCTTGCAGAGCCATTCACAGCCCTCCTTCCCGATTGCCCCCGATGCACCCTTATCCCCAGGATGAACGCTGCCTCACTATATACCGAACCTCAGGGATTAATTCCGCTTCGTTTACGAAGATTTTCGTCACACTACGTGGTATATCCCCCGGAAGCCAGAATTCGGGAAGCGATCCTTCTCTTCGTTCCAATCGCATCCAGCGGAGCCCAGCGGCTCAGCTTCTTGAGAATCGATATTTGGACCTGCTGACGGTCTCCCTCTTCCATAGCAAGAATCGCCGTTCTCGCCCGGGACTCGATCCGCGCGAAGGCTTCATGAACGTACACCGATGCCATTTCCGCTTGGTTAACCGCTTGATCCGGCCCGTTGCGGCCCATTGTTTTTCTGGCGCGCAGTACGGCGGACTCCATCGCAAAAACTTCAATGATGACGTCGGCCAAACACTCTACGATTTCCTGCTCCTGCTCCAGCTCGAATCTGTACTTCTCTACGGCGGAGCCGCCCACCATCAGAAAAATCTTCTTGGCCGCTTCTATCATCGCCGACTCGCGCGCGAGCGGTTCCTCCTCCATCATCATCTGCGGAATATAAGTGATCAGCTCCTGCTGTAGTTGCTGAGTAACATCCATCAGGGGGAGCTCTCCTTTTAACGCTTTGCGCAGAAGGGCAGCAGGGATAAGCAGGCGGTTGATTTCATTCGTCCCCTCAAAAATCCGGTTAATTCGCGAATCCCTATAAATTTGTTCAATTTTATATTCCTGAATATAGCCGTATCCTCCATGAATTTGAACTCCTTCATCCGCGGCATAATCGAGCGCCTCGGAAGCAAATACTTTGTTGATCGAGCATTCGATGGCATATTCCTCGATCGCCTTGGCCGCCTTCCGGCTGTAATCCGGCGCCGCTTTGTCAAGCTTGCTCATACTGGCATCCATCAATCCCCCGGTGCGATAGACCATGCTTTCCATAACGAATGTGCGGATAGCCATATCGGCGAGTTTTTTGCGAATCAAAGGGAACTCTGCCAACGCCTTGCCGAACTGCTTCCGCTGTTTGGCATAATCCACCGCCAGACGGATGGCCCACTTGGCGGACCCGAGACAACCGGCAGCCAGCTTATACCGGCCTATGTTAAGAATGTTGAAGGCGATCACATGCCCGCGGCCAATCTCTCCAAGCACGTTGTCGACCGGCACGGGGACATCCTCCAGAATAAGCGGCCGGGTCGAGGAGCCCTTAATCCCCATTTTCTGTTCTTCCGGTCCGGTCGATACGCCCGGATAATCCCTCTCAACGATAAATGCGGTGAACTTATCCCCATCGATCTTGGCATATACGATAAACACGTCGGCGAAGCCTGCATTGGTAATGAACTGCTTGGAACCGTTCATCACATAATGCTTACCGTCTTCGCTCAATACGGCTGTCGTCTTCGCACCAAGTGCATCCGAACCCGAGGAAGCCTCCGTCAGGCAATAAGCGGCCAGCTTCTCTCCGCTTGCCAGCGCCGGGAGGTAACGCTGCTTCTGTTCCTCGCTTCCGAACAAGATGATCGGCAGGCTGCCGATTCCGACATGCGCCCCATGCGACAGAGCGAAAGAGCCTCCCCTGACCAGCTTCTCTGTAATCAGCGTCGAGCTGATTTTATCCAGATCGGTCCCCCCGTACTCCTCCGGTACGTCTGCCGCCAGCAATCCCAGCCCGCCGGCCTTCTTCAGCAATTGCACCGTCAGGTTTAAATCCTGCCGTTCGATCTGTTCTTCGTGCGGGACCACTTCCCCTTCAACGAAATCTTCCGTCAGTTCGGCGATCATTTTCTGTTCCTCGGTAAAATCCTCCGGGGTGAATACATCGTCCACATCCGGCGAGGCTAGCAAAAATCCTCCGCCGCGATTAGCCAGCTTACTCAAACCGCTTCCTCTCCCTTCTTCCCTGGGAAACTGGATTTTCAATTAGCCCTTATCCCCCATGGCCGCCAAGACGGCACCAGTGACTGGTGAAGATGATGGCTATTTGTCAGGTTAATGGATAAATTCAAACACTCCCGCCGCACCCATTCCTCCGCCGACGCACATGCTGACGATTCCGTAACGGCTTCTTCTTCTCCTTCCTTCATGAAGAAGAGTTGTCGTCAGCTTGGTTCCCGTGCAGCCCAGCGGGTGGCCGAGCGCGATCGCTCCTCCATTAACATTTACCTTCGCCTCGTCTATCCCCAGTTCCCGGATGACATATAGACACTGCGAGGCGAATGCTTCGTTAATTTCGTACAGATCGATCTGCCCCGCGGTCAAGCCGGCGAGGCGGAGCGCCTTGGGGATGGCCGCTACCGGCCCGATGCCCATGACCTCCGGCGCCACTCCCGCGACGGCGAAGGAGCGGAGTACCGCCAGCGGCCGCAAGCCAAGCTGCGCCGCCTTCTCGCCGGACATGACGACTACGGCCGCGGCCCCGTCGCTCATTTGCGACGTGTTGCCGGCTGTCACCGTTCCGCCGAGGCGGAAAGCCGGCTTTAGCTTGGCGAGCGCTTCCGGCGACGTATCCGGCCGCACGCCCTCATCCTCGGCGAACACGAATCTGCGCCGTGCAGGCTCACCGCTTTCGTCCACGATCGCCTCCTCGACCGTCACCGGGACAATCTCGTCCCGGAATTTGCCGGCTGCGATCGCGGCGGCCGCTTTGCGGTGGCTGGATACGGCGAAGCGGTCCTGCTCTTCGCGGGTGACGCCGTACCGGGCCGCCACTTCCTCGGCGGTGTGTCCCATCGACATGTACATTTCCGGCCGATGCTCCACCAGATGCGGATTGGGCATTGGCTTGTAGCCGCTCATCGGCACATGACTCATGCTCTCGACCCCGCCGGCCACCATCACATCCGCGAAGCCGCACATGATCCTCTCCGCCGCCGAGGCGATCGACTGGAGCCCGGAGGCGCAGAACCGGTTCACGGTCTGTCCCGGGACTCCGTCAGGCAGTCCGGCCCGGATCGCCACGATCCGCCCGAGATTGAGCCCCTGCTCCCCCTCGGGCATGGCACAGCCGAGGATAACATCCTCCACATCGGCTCCCGAGATGCCCGGTGTCCGCTTGACCGCCTCCTGAACGGCGGCCGCTCCCAGATCCTCCGGCCGAAACTGCCGGAGAGACCCTTTATGCGCCTTGCCTACCGCCGTCCGGACGGCGGTTACAATGACTGCTTCCTTCATCGCTTGGCCTCCTGTCCGTTCGGCCTGCCGGACGCAGGCCTTCGTTTAATTTCTTAACGGTTTGCCTTTAAGCAGCATGTGCTGCATCCTCGCCTGGCTCTTGGGTTCCCCGCATAAGCTGAGGAAGGCCTCCCGCTCCAGGTCGAGCAAAGCCTGCTCCGACACGACCGCATTGGCCGGCCTCTGGCCCCCGGTTAACACATGGGCCAGCTTGCGTCCGATCAGCTCGTCATGCTCGGTGATATGTCCCCCGCCTCTCATCTGATACAGAGCCATCTGGAGAACGGCTCTGCCCGGCTCCCCTACGACCCGGCAGCTCTCTCTTTCCGGAGGGGAATATCCGGCATCGGAGAGGGCGATGATCATCCGTTTCGCGTCGTATAGCTGGGAGTCCCGATTCAGCGAAATGCGATCCGTCGTTCGCAAATATCCCAGCTCCTTGGCTTCCTGAGCGCTGGTCGAAACCTTGGCCATGCCTATCGTTTCGAATGCGCGGTTGACGAAGGGCTGCAGGTCGACCTTGCCGTCGTAATCGACGTTCCGGGTAAAACGCATAAGCAGCTCCTTCGTCCCGCCGCCCGCCGGAATCAATCCGACCCCGGTTTCAACCAGTCCCATATACGTTTCGGCGGAGGCTTGAACGACGGCCGCCGGAATGGCCAGCTCGACCCCGCCTCCCAGCGTCATGCCGAATGGGGCGGAAACGATCGGCTTCTCGAAATATTTAATAGCCATGGAGGCTTCCTGAAATTGACGGATCATCCGATCGATCTCCAGCCAGTTGTCGTCCTGCGCTTCCATAAGCAGCAGCATGAGGTTGGCTCCCACGCAGAAATGTCTGCCTTCGTTAGCGATAACCAGCCCGCGATAATGGCTCCGCACCTCCTCCAGCGAACGAAACAGCATTTGCAAAATATCCGGGCCGACGGCATTGTTCGGAGAGTGGAATTCCAGGCAGGCCACATCATCTCCCAGATCGATCAAGCTGGCGCCCGCATTGCTCATCAGGACAGCCCCCTGCCGTTCTTTCAACGAACGCAGAGACAGGAACTCCGGCCGCCGGGAAAGCTCTTTGGCCTGGCCGCCGGGGAGGAAATAGAAGGTGCGCCCCTCCTTTTTCTCGTAGAAGGAGGTTCTGCCTGCGGCCAGCATATCCTCTATCCAGGACGGCAAAGTCTCCCCTTCGTCCTTCATTCGTTTGGCCGTCCGCTCCACTCCAAGGGCGTCCCAGGTCTCGAACGGTCCCAGCTCCCAGTTGAACCCCCATTTCATTGCCTCATCTACGGCCAGAGGGTCGTCGGCAATTTCCGGAAGTTTATAAGCCGAATAGAGCAGCACCTTTTTCATGACCGTCCAGACGAAGCGCCCTCCCGGGTCCCCGGCCTCCGTCAGAACACGCAGCTTTTCCTTCAAGGTTTTGGCATTGCGCGCGGCTTCCAAGGAGGGAAAGCGCGCTTTGTCCCTTGCAATATAAGACCCGGAAGCCGCGTCCCATTGTTCAATAACCTTCTCCCCGCCCGTGCGGACCACTTGATAGAAGCCGCGACCGGCTTTCTCGCCGATTTGTCCGTTCTGCAGCATTTCCTTCATTACGGCAGGGACCTCGAAGGCAGCCTTTTCCTCCGGGTCGCTTGCCTGACGGTGGACATTGTTTGCCACATGAACGAACGTGTCCAGACCCACCATGTCCAGTGTGCGGAACGTAGCGCTTTTCGGCCGGCCCAGCACCGGACCGGTGAGGGCGTCAACCGCCGATACGGACAAGCCGTGCTTCGCCATTTCGTGCATGGTTACCAGAAGCCCGTAGGTTCCGATCCGATTCGCGATGAAATTCGGCGTATCCTTAGCAAGGACCACTCTCTTGCCCAGCCGGCTCTCGCAGAATCTCTTTACCGCCGCCACGGCTTCGGGATCGGTCTCCTCCGTAGGAATTAACTCCACCAGCTTCATATAACGGGGGGGATTGAAGAAATGCGTTCCCATAAAATAACGCCGGAAGCTCTCCCCTGTCTGTCGGGACATGGCCGCTATGGAAATCCCGGAGGTGTTGCTGCTGACGATCGTCCCGGTTTTCCAATGCTTCTCCACCTCCGCGAGGAGCTCTTGCTTGGCCTCCAATTGCTCCACGATCGCCTCGATCACCCAATCCGCCTCTCCGACAGCGGTCAAATCCTCCTCGAAGCTTCCCGCCCGGATCCGTTCCAGGACGCGTTTCGAATACAGCGGGCTGGGCTTCTGCCGTGGGAGCTGCTCCAGAGCCGTTTGGGCCAGCCGCTGCCCCCCTATTTTGCGGTCCAGCATAGTGACAGACAGGCCCGCATTGGCCAAATGAGCCGCTATAGCCGCGCCCATCACCCCAGAACCTAGCACAACCGCCTTTTGCAAGGTCCGCTCCATCGGTAACTTAACCTCCTTTATCCGAATATTGAAAGTAAGATCATTCCATGTCTACACATAAGCAACGACAGACTGCGCAGGTTTCTCTCCCTCTTTAGCCTTCTTTAACGTTATACTTTGACCGGTCAGTATAATAATCCCAAGGCGAGACGGAAGAACCCCACCTTCATCGACTGCCCCGGAACGCTCCTCATGTGAGCCTTGACAACTCTCAAAGGAATCCAGGGCTTTGATCCAGGACTAACCCGTTTCCTTTATACAGCTATGCCGAAGGTTTCTGCTTTATGGTAGCTTCCTCCGGCTCGCTGTTACCCGTGTGGAGTAAAATAACAGCACGGAAGCACGCTGTGCCTATTTTTCCTTAATCAAATACCAACGGCCAAGCAATGCCTCGATTCAGTTACTCGGTCCGACTGTCCCGGAGGTTTCTTTCCTCTTCGGCCAATGCCCTGCGCAGTACTTTGCCTACGAGCGTCTTCGGCAGCTCCGTGCGATATTCATAGACACGGGGGACTTTGTACGAGGCTAACCGTTCTCTGCAAAATTGCTCCAATTGCTGCTCCGTCGCCTGCTGACCTTGACGCAGAACGACGAACGCCTTCACCGTCTCTCCCCGGTATTCATCAGGAATCCCAATGACGGCCGCCTCCTGGACCGCAGGATGCTGGTATAAGACCTCCTCAATTTCCCGCGGATAAACCTTAAGGCCGCTCGCATTGATCATTTCCTTCTTGCGATCGACAATATAGAAATAACCGTCCTTATCCATGTAGCCCATATCACCGGTTGCAAGCCAGCCGTCCTTGAGGACGGATGCCGTTTCTTCCGGTTGGTTCCAGTACCCTTTCATGACCTGCGGTCCCTTGACCAGCAGCTCACCAATCTCACCGGGCTCGGCGGGCTCTCCGTTATCCAGCATGATAACCGCTTCGGTATCCGGCCATGGAATACCGATGCTGCCCTGCACTCTCCTCCCCCATATCGGGTTCGCGTGAGTAACGGGCGATGCTTCCGTCAACCCGTAGCCCTCCACGAGCCTTCCGCCGGTCAATTGCTCGAAGGTTTGCTGAACCTGCAGCGGCAGAGGCGCAGATCCGCTGATGCAGCATTCGATAGAGGAAAGATTATAGCGACTTAATTGAGGATGATGAATAATACCGACGTACATGGTAGGTGCTCCGGGAAACAAAGTAGGCTTTTCTTTATCAATCAGCTTCAGCAGCATGCCGGCTTCAAATTTGGGAACCAGCAGCATTCTGGCCGCCAGATATATCCCCAAATTCATACAAGTAGTCATCCCGTATACATGGAACAAAGGCACCGCCGTCAGTATCGTTTCCTGACCTTTGCGGATACGGTGAATCCAGGATGCGCACTGGATAACATTAGCGACCAGATTTTCGTGTGTCAGCATCGCCCCTTTGGCCGTTCCCGTCGTTCCTCCTGTATACTGGAGAACGGCTACATCCTCGGACAAGTCGACCTCTGTCCTGACCGGCTTCGGGGAGGAGCGCGCCATCAATTGCTTGAACATCCGAATGTTCTCCGTTTCCGGGTCAAGCCGTCTGCCGGCTCCTTGCTTTTTTTGCACCAGGGGATACAGCATATTTTTCGGAAAAGGCAAATAATCCTGTATTCCGGTTACGATGATGTTATTCAAATTTACCGATTGCGAAGCCTTCTTCACTCTCGGATAAACCAAATCCAGACAGACAATCGTCTTGGCCCCGGAATCCGTCAGATGCCGTACCAGTTCCCGTTCAGTGTACAAAGGATTCGTCTGAACTACCGTGCCCCCCGCAAACAATATCCCGTAGTAACCAATGACGTACTGGGGAACATTGGGAAGCATCAAGGCTACCCGGTCTCCCCTCCGAATCCCGAGATGGATCATCGCATTGGCAAAACGGTAAGCGGAATCGAGAAGCTGGCGGTAAGACAGCTTCTTGCCCATGAACAGCACAGCCTCATGGTTCGGATAATGTTCGGCTGCCTCCAGTAAAAAATCGGTTAAAGCGACGGACGGATAATCGAGCCGCTGCTGTACTTCCGGTTCATAAGAAGATAGCCACGGTCGGTTCGTCATGTTTAACCACCTGCCTCCGGTTAATCACTTTACGTTGCCAGCATTTCTCTAAAGCGCTCGGTCAGAAGAGGCACGATTTCGAATAGGTCGCCGACAATTCCGTAGTCTGCAACTTGAAAGATAGGCGCTTCCGGGTCCTTGTTGATCGCGACGATCACCTTGGAATTGGACATTCCCGCCAAATGCTGGATGGCTCCGGATATCCCGCAAGCGATATAGAGGTCCGGGGTGATCACTTTCCCGGTTTGCCCGATTTGCAATGAATAATCGCAATACCCCGCATCGCAAGCACCGCGTGATGCCCCGACGGCAGCTCCCAGCACATCGGCCAATTCTTGGAGCGGTTCGAAGCCTTCGGCGCTTTTGACGCCTCTTCCGCCGGAGATCACAATCTTGGCTTCGCTCAGGTCAACCCCCGCCAACGATTTGGAGATTACTTCCTTGACGACGGTCCGCAAATCTTTAATATCCACGGCAAAAGGAATTTCCCGGCAGCCGTGGGAGCTCTGGTGCTCCTCCACCGGAATATTGTTGGGGCGAATCGTGACAAACCATTTCCCCGCGGCAAATCTCCGGCTTTCGAACGCTTTACCCGCATAGATTGGCCGTATGAATACGGGTTCTCCGTCCTTCCATTCAAGGCCCGTGCAGTCGCTGATCAGCCCACAGCCCATTCGCGCTGCGGCTCGAGGCGCCAAATCTTTACCGATCGCGGTATGCGGCAGCAGAATGACATCCGGATCATCGTGAACGATCAACTGCGTCAACGCTTGGGTATAGCCGTCCGGGGTGTACCGGTCTAATTCGGCATGCTCCGCCAAGTACACCTGGTCCGCGCCATGCATGGCCAGCTCAGCCGCCAGCGGCTGATGACCCTGCCCGAACAAAGCGGCGCTGATCCGGCCTCCTTCCGACAACCGCCGCGCGGCCGTCAGCGCTTCGAAGGTCACATTACGAAGCTTCCCATCCTTGACTTCGGCAAGAACAAGAACCGATCGTTCCATTCCATACCTCCTTATCCAATCACTTTGGCTTCGTTCCGCAGAAGATCGGCCAATTGCCGTACCTGCTCCTCCGCTGTCCCTTGCAGAATACGGCCAGGGGGCTTCTCCGGGGGAAGCCTTTGTTCGACCCTATGAGTCTTGGGCTCCGCTTCCTCTTTAGCCAATCCAAGCTCTTCCGCCTCAATAACGTCTATTGGTTTTTTCTTGGCTTTCATAATTCCAGGAAGAGACGGATATCTAGGCTCATTCAATCCTTGCTGGGCTGTGATCAGGAGAGGCAGGGAAGCTTCAACCACCTCAATATCCCCTTCGACATCCCTTTCCACCACTGCCTTGCCGTCTTCTAACCTAAGCTTTACCGCTGTAGCTATATGAGCAATTCCCAGCTCTTCCGCCAGTCTCGGTCCCCCTTGCGAAGCCCCGGAATCGATCGCCATTTGTCCGCAGAGGATCATGTCGTACTCCATGGACTTGATGACTGCCGCCAGCTTCCGTGCAGATGTGTATTCGTCATTACCGTTCAGTTCTTCGCGGATATGAACTGCCCGGTCAGCTCCGACCGCCAAAGCGGTGCGCAGCGCGGCCTCTACACGGTCAGGCCCGAGACTGACCGCGATCACCTCTCCTCCGAACTGCTCCTTCAGACGGATCGCCTCTTCCAGTGCATATTCGTCATAAGGATTGATGACAAATTTCACTCCCTCTTCCGACACGGCCCCGTTGTCCAGCGTTATCTTCTCTTCCGTGTCAAACGTTTGTTTGATGCAGACGACCGTTTTCATAGCTCCTCCTTCCCCTTTTGCAAACTTGTTTTTGCCCAATAACCGCTTGAGCCGGCTGCTCTTCAGGGTCCCCCTTTAATCCTATGGGCGACAGCTTGCCCGACATTCCGCTAATCTCCGACATCGTCGGCCACTTTTCAAGACAAAGTGATGGCGCAAACTAATCTGATGATTCGTTTTAAGGAGATGGTTTGGAGTTTGGAGTTTGGAGTTGGGGAGTTTTTGATAGATCACTTATTGATGATTTGTCCGCTTGTTTCTGATGACTATTGGTTTTTCGATGTTCGGATTTTAGTGGATTGTTGGTCTTCGCTGAGGTGACTGAGGCGGATGGATGGGTTCCTGGGGTTATTTGGATAAGTTCAGTGCTTGAAATTGATTCGGGGTTGGTTACGGATTTTACACCAGGCAAAGCTGCGTTCGATCTTTTTGTGCCGGCTCTTATCTCTTTCAGTGTCCTTTTGGCTGTTATCCCCTCCACTCAGCTCTCTTTCGTATCGGGCCCTATCTCTCTTTCAGCGTCCTTTCGGCTGTTATCCCCTTCGCTCAGTCTTTTTCATATTGGGCTCTATCTCTCTTTCAGCGTCCTTTTGACCGTTATCCCCTTCGCTCAGCTCTCTTTCGTATCGGGCCCTATCTCTCTTTCAGCGTCCTTTTGGCTGTTATCCCCTTTGCTCAGACTTATTCATATCGAGCCGCATCTCTCTGTCTGCGTACTTTTGACTATTATCCCTTTCGTTCAGAAAATTTCTATGGAGGGGTGCCTCCGATTTGTTGTGGGGGTGTGATGCGATTTTATGGTGGCTAGGTGTTAGGTCGGATGTTTCGGACCTGTGGGAGGAAAATCGAATTTCTGAGGGCGCTGTTTCAGTTTTCTGGAGGGTAATTCGGATCTCGAGGAGGGATACATATTTTTAAGGAGAGACGATTCGTGCCTGTTCAATAAAATGAAAAGAGGAGTCTGATGGAATCTTTTCATAGAAGCATTCTGAGTCAAGGGGATAACAGTCCAAGGAACCGACAAAGGAATAAATGCTCGAACATCAGGAGTAATATCTTTCTAGGTTACTCTCAATGTTACTCTTTCCCAAACGGATTCCTGATTCAACGGGATAACAGTCCAAGGCCCTCACTATAGAGACAAATGAGCGAGCATCGAAAGTGAAATCCTTCCTTTGGCTACTTCAATGCTACTCTTCCCAGATAGATCCTGGATTCAATGGGATAACAGTCCAAAGGTATGTGTATAAAAGGAGCTGGGATCGAGAAATCCGAAATCCTGCTGAGAAAAAATAAATACCGTCCGAATAAACGAACGGTATGACGTAAATGATTCCTTCTGTCCCTTATTGTGATGGTTGCAATTTCACTAATTTCTCCATATTTCCCTTATACATTCAATATCTTCTACTACTATTATGACCCAATCCTTATTATCAGCACACTTTAAGAAGCCATCCAATATAAAATTTCCGCGAATATCTTATGTACTCGGTACAAACACAAACTTAACGCAACGATCTCCCGCTGCCTCGCGTGTTTTGTTTATGAACCGACCCGATGCGAGCATGCCGGTTATTCGGCAACCGCTCGAGCCTGGACGGGCAAGGATACTTCAACGACCGTCCCTTCGTCAATTTCGCTATAAACATTGACAGTCCCGTTATGCGCTTCAATAATTTTGTAGCTCAACATCAGGCCGAAGCCAGATCCTTTCTCCGATGGCAAATAATAAGGCTCGCCCAGCTTATCCAGCCTCTCTTCCGGAATGCCGGGACCATCGTCTTTAAACTGGATGGATATCCGATCCGGACTGCTTAAGCAGACGGAAACTTCCAATGTTCCTCCGTTAGGCATTGCCTCGATTCCGTTCATCATTATATTCACGAAGGCTTGGATCAACTGCTCCGCCTCACAGTGGATCGGAGGAAGGTTCGGCTCAATCTCCGTCATCATTCTGACCTTGTTATGAATCGCCTGCGGCTTCAAGCGGTCCACGGCCTTCCAGATTAAATCGTAAATTTTCCTCCGTTTAAACTGAACGGAATGCGGTTTGGCCAGGAGCAGAAATTCATTAACTATGAAATTTATTTTCTCGATTTCAGACTGCATGATATCAAGATACATTTGATTATCGCTATTCTTGGTGCGCATTAAATGCAGGAAGCCCTTAAGAGAAGTGAGCGGGTTTCGAATTTCATGAGCAACGCCGGCGGCCAGTTGTCCGGCAACCGATAGCCTTTCCGATTTTCTCAGGCGCTCTTCGTTTTTCTTGCGTTCGGTAATATCCACCACAGTACCTATCCAGGCGGGCTTTCCCCGAAACATAATACAAGCTCCATGGCCCTCCAATTCCAAAATGGAGCCCCCGTACCTTGTCCCGCGACACTGGAAATGCATGTTCTCTTCCCATTCCGTTACCTTGTCTAATTTCAAGTGATCCGCAGGATACATAAACTCCTTCAAATCGCGCCCCAACAGTTCCTTCCTCGGATAACCGAACATTTTTGCAAAATGGGGATTAATATAGATCAATTGTCCGTTCTGATACAAATATACGCCTACTTGCGCCTTCTCCACCAGCTTATGGTAGAGCGCTATGTCCCGCTCGGGAATGTCCGATAACTCCTGGGAACGCAGTTCTCGTGGGTGAATTAACCGCATACGGGAGGAATTGCGATGGGGCCTGCCGCCTCGCAGGAAGGCCACTCTCCTATGCTCCGAGCTATTGGTCTCTTGAGAAGGAAAGGCAATCTTGACTTTCTCTATAGGTTGTACAGAAGGGGTTCTGAGGTCTGCCTCTTCTTGTATACAAGCACTGTATTCCTTAGAATCGGGAATAAACTGGAATAAATATATTTCAGGTTCGGAAGCTGTATTCTTCATCACGGACAGGTGCATAGATATTCGAACTTGCTTTCCGTTCATAAGCATCCATACCAGCTCCAGCTTTGCACTGTCTGTTTTTCCGTTATACAGATCGAATAGACGGTTCTGGATGATCGGCCAGGTATCCGGCTGAAAATGCTCCTGTATCCTCGACGAAACGAGCTTGTGTTCACTCTCTCCTAATAAGGTGCTTAAAGGAGAATTAATGGCGAGCCATTTGCCGGACAAGTCGACAAGTCCCATTCCGATATTGGAATGGTAGAATATATGGCGAAAGCCGCCGCTGAACGACCATATTGAGGGTCGGTCATCTACATCCAGCTTATGTTCCGCCGCCTCTTGATCGTCTATAATATCTTTTACACAATCTTCACTCAATGCTATTCCTCCGAACTAATGGAATCCAAGTCATTCCAATAACGGAATATTACTACATACGAAGTTAATCTTCTTTACAGCTTTAATACGTAAAAAGATTCTTATTGGCTTAACTGCCTTTAAGCTCGTTTTCTATCTTCTTGCATGCCGGCCTAATCCTTCAGAAGACGGTATCTACAGAAAGTATATGAATGGTTTGGGTTCTATCATGGTTGTTCCGCATAGCGTGATCTCACCATATGGTATTCCAAGTATGAATAAAATTCAATCATGTTTAAGACCCTTTAACAGGTATACTTGTATACAAGACTGATCATCTTATACTAGTTTAGTGATGATACCTGTAAGAAGCAAGACTGCTTTCCAACATTCTCCAACATTTTTCACAATTAATGCCTTTATCGGAGTTTTCATAAGCAGAGACGAAAAAATCTATTTACTTGACTACAATAATAAGTGTATAATACAATGTTTGGGTTACTTTCTTTACATTTAAAACAAGGTGGTGCTTATTGATGAGCAAGGATCTATCCTATCGTATCCTGCTATATTATAAATACGTAAACATTCCCGATTATGAGCAATTTGCCGCAGACCATCTTCAGTATTGCAAGGAATTAGGGGTCAAAGGAAGAATTTTGGTAGCGGAAGAAGGCATTAACGGGACCGTCTCGGGAACCATTGCCCAAACCGAGAAATATATGCA
Organism: Paenibacillus sp. SAFN-117; assembly: GCF_051966115.1. Classification (NCBI taxonomy): domain Bacteria; kingdom Bacillati; phylum Bacillota; class Bacilli; order Caryophanales; family Paenibacillaceae; genus Paenibacillus; species Paenibacillus sp. SAFN-117. The sequence goes on along the minus strand of NZ_JBQCLK010000029.1, from coordinate 23,868 downwards.
GGATATGCATAATCATCCTCTATTTAAAGACATGGTGTTTAAAATCGATGAAGCGGAAGGACATGCCTTCAAAAAAATATTTGTCCGTCCCAAAAAAGAGCTCGTTACCTTCCGTCTGGACAAAAACCTCGATCCTAACCAAATCGGCGGAAAACGTTTATCACCGGCCAAGTTTTACGAGATGCTGCAGAAGGAAGATGTCATTGTCCTCGACGGACGAAATAATTATGAATACGATATCGGTCATTTCCGTAATGCCATTCGCCCGGATGTGGAATCGTTCCGCGAATTCCCGGAATGGATCCGCAACAATCTTGCGCAGCATAAAGACAAGCCGATCATCACCTATTGTACAGGGGGAATTCGCTGTGAGAAGCTTACCGCATTCATGATTGAGGAAGGGTTTCAGGACGTTTCCCAACTGGATGGCGGAATTGTGACTTACGGCAAGGATCCTCAAGTGCAGGGCCGGCTGTTTGATGGGAAATGCTACGTCTTCGATGAGCGAATCTCCGTCCGTATCAATAACACGCCTGAGGATGTTGTGATCGGGCGCTGCCACCACTGCGGCAAACCGGAAGACCGTTACATTAACTGCGCCAATGATTTTTGTCATCTGCAGCATATATGCTGCGAGGAATGTGAAGAGCTTCATCACGGGTTCTGCTCCAAGGAATGCGAAGAGAAGGAATGGAGCCGCTGCGAATCTTGATTATCCTTTCATTTCCCGTCATACCATCAATATAGAGAAAAGGCATCTGATCGATTGTTCGGATGCCTTTTCACGTTGTCCCTCATTCTTTTAACGAGCCCAGCAATGCCCCTTTAACGAAGTATTTTTGCAGGAAGGGGTACACTACCAGTATCGGTATAGTCGTAAATAAGATGACACCCGCCTTCATCATTTCCGGGGTCGCTTCCATAGCTACCTCCACCGCTGCGGGTGCGGCCCCTCCCATATCCTGCTCCAGAATTAGGCTGCGCAGCACAAGCTGAAGCGGGTACAGCTCTTTGCTTCGGATGTAGATCAAGGCGCCGAAATATGAGTTCCACATTCCGACTACGTAAAACAGCGACAAGGTTGCGATCACCGGCTTGGAGAGCGGAATGGCAATCCGCGCATAAATTCCATATTCGCTGCAGCCGTCCATCTTGGCCGCATCGAACAATTCGGAGGAAATCCCTTGCAGGAAGGTCTTCATAATGATGACCGAAAAAGCGTTGAGCGCCCCGGGAATGATCAAGGCCCATAAAGTATTCTCCATTCCCAACGATTTAATCAATAAATAGTTAGGGATCAACGGCGAGGTGAATACGAACGTAACAAGGATGAACTTCAGAATCCATTTGCGGCCGGGCATAATGGACCGGGATAGCGAATAAGACAGACTGGTGGTCAACAGCAAAAAAATGAGAGTCCCCATCAAGCACATATAAATACTGATTCCCAATGCGCGCCACAGCGTATCCATGCCGAAAATTTGTTCATAAACGGACAAATTAAAGCCCTTCGGCCATAAATAAACGAGTTTGGCATTGGCATAGACCGGCGAGCTCAAAGAAATCGCAGCCAGATGGATTAACGGAGCGATCATTGTTAAACAGGCTATAATCAGGAAGAGCCCGTTAACGATGGGAAAAACCCGGTCCGATTTTGACAGATTCATGGCGCTCCTCCCCCTTTAATAAATACTTTCACCGGTCGTTCTTCGGCTTAGCTGATTCAGGAACATGACCAGGCTGAGTCCGATAACGGATTGAAACAAACCAATCGCCGTAGAGAAGCTGAATTGGGCACTTAACAGACCTACCCGGTAAACATAGGTGTCGATCACTTCCCCCACTTCGCGGTTTAACGGATTCAGAAAAATAAGAACCTGTTCGACGTTGGCTTCCAGAACACTTCCTACTCTCAGCAAGAACAGGATGATAATGGCAGGCAGCAACGACGGCAGCGTAATATTCCACATTTGCCGCCACCTTCCGGCTCCATCCACCATGGCGGCTTCGTATAAATTGGGATTAATCCCCGATAAGGCAGCCAAATAAATGATCGTTCCCCAGCCAATTTCTTTCCAGATAGAAATCGTAATGATCAGCGGCCGGAAATATTGCGGATTGCCGAGAAAATCAACGCGACCCGCTCCCAGCCTCTCCAGCCATTGGTTGACGATCCCTCCATGGTCCAGAAGATTGATGAAGATTCCCCCTACAATAACCCAAGAAAGAAAATGCGGCAGGTAGAGTAATGTTTGAACCGGACGCTTGAACCACATCGTCCTGACTTCGTTCAATAGCAAGGCCAGCAGGAGCGGCGCGGGGAAGCCGAAAATAATTGAGTAAAAGCTCAGCAATATCGTATTGCGCAATATATTGAAAAACTCGTCATAAGTAAACATCGCAATAAAATGCTTTAAGCCGACAAAATCACTTCCTGCAAACCCTTTGAATAAATTGTAATCCTGAAAGGCAATCCAATTACCGGCAAGCGGGATATATTTGAAAATGAGAAAATGTAATATTCCGGGCAGCGCTATAATCAGGAGGGCGATCCGATCGCCTTTTATTTTTTGCATTCCGCAACCTCCTATAGGGTCAGTGGAAAATAAATTTATCCAATGGCATGGACTCGTTTGTACGGAAGGCGGCCGGCCCGAGATAACGGCACAGCCGCCTGATTGTCCCTTTGGAAGGCTTCGGCAATCCTCAGCCCTTTATTTCTTGTGGAAGCTGTGGTACCAGTCCGTAGCTTCCTTGATTGCCGCGTCCCCGCCGCGCCTCTTCCATTCGCTTACGAAATTGTCGAACGCTGCGTCGACATCTTCCTTGCCGGTAATGACCTTGGCGAACATATCCAGGAACAGTGTGCCGGAATTCGTGCCTACTGCCAATTCGGGATGCGTCTTCAGCGATTCGAGAACCGGCATATGAAGACCGTCATTAGGCGTGCTGCTGTTCTTGGCAATCTCTACCCCTTTCTTCAGAAACTCCGCATCCGGGTGAGCTTCAATCAAGGATGGGAGCATCCTTCCGTCGCCGCGGGGGTTGATGGACAGTTGATAGAAAATGCTGGCGTCGTTCTCGTAATTTGCCGGAGTCTTGGGATCCCACTTCACTTTGCCGTTCTCTTCGGTGTAATTGACATCCTTGATGCCGAGGGAGAAGAAGGTCTCCGCCTCATCAGACCATGCCCAGTCGATAAACTTGATGATTTCCTCCGGGTTCTTGACCTTGGACGGAATGACCCAGACGAAATAAATCTGATCGCTTTGGGCCGTAATGCCGCCTCCTTTAGGCCCTTGCGGAGGCATAATTGCGCTTAGCTTGACCTCGGGCTGATTGACGAAATTTTCGGGCTGCCAGTTAGACATATAGTTGATTATGTCGTGCATCCACAGGCCGGCTTTGCCCTGCTTGATTCCGGCTTCCCAATCGGCACTCTTGTTGGTAAACAGGTTCGGGTTGATATAGCCTTTGTCATACAGCTCCTTCCAAAATTTCAAGGCATCCTTCATTTCCGGAAGCACCATGCCGGGAATGAGCTGGCCGTCCCGGTAATACCATTGGTTAGGGGAGGCACCGAACTCACGGAAGAAGACGTCCGAGAACTGAAGATTCTCCCTCACATAAAAGCCGTATTCATCATTGGGATCCCCGTTACCGTTCAGATCGTTTGTTTTCACCGCTTCAAAGAAAGCCAAGAACTCATCCAGTGTCTCGGGCACCTTCATCCCCAGCTTATCTAACCAGTCCTGGCGGATATACATCACTCGGGAAGCCGGCAGAGCGGACAGGGCAGGAATCCCGTAAATTTTACCGTCTCGGCTTACCCGGGTGCTTTCCCACGCCTCTTTCGGAATTTTACTCTTGATATTGGGGCCGTACTGGTCGATCAACGGTCCCAGTTCATGGAATACTCCTTGCTGCAGCGCCCCGGGATGCATCGTGGAATCGATGGAATCGGTCCGGATTAAATCAGGCAGATCCCCGGAGGCAAAACGTACCGTCAATTGCTGGATATAATCGTTGCCATGGCCCAGAAACTCGAATTTCAGATTGTACCCGGACAACTCGGACAGCTTCTTCACATAGGGATCATTATCCTTGAGCTGCATGGCATATTTCGCATTGGAGTGGGATAACAGGATGTGAATATCCTTATTGACCGCCTCCCCGCCCGGGCCGCCCCCGCTTGCCGGCTTGCTGCCGCAGGCGGACACCATGGCCGCCGCAGCCACTAGCGCGCTGACCGATACAGCCAGTCTTTTGCTTATCGTCTTCCCCATTGTTGTAACCCCTTTCATTCTTTAGTATGGTGGAATCCGCGCTGAATCTCTGCGTTGTGAGCCTACTCTAACCTGTTTCGGTTTGATCAGGCAATAATCACTTTTTTCAGACGGACGAAAATATTGATAAATGCCCGGCAAATAACGATAAATGCCCGAAATCATTGAAATTTCGGGCTAAAGCTTAATCGTTCCTCGCATGTTTGCGGTATTCTCCCGGGGGAACGCCGCTGATCTGCTTGAAGGTTCTCGAGAAATTCTGCACATTCGTATACCTCAGCCGCTCGGCAATTTCCTTGATGGACATGTCGGTATACTCCAGCCATTCCCTCGCCTTCTTCATCCGGTATTCGATTAAATACTCGCTAAAGTTCTTTCCGGTCTCTTCCTTGAAAATCCGGCTAAGCTGTGAATCGGACATCTGGAAGGAATTCGCAACCTGCTGAAGGGACAGGTCGCTGTCGAAGGAATCATGAATAAATAAAAGGGTTTGTTGGGCAATTTTTTTCTGCTTTGACCCGGATTCGGTCTCCAGTTGTTTCACAATGGACGGAAATAACTCATTGCTCATCCACTTCCGCAAATCCTCCAATGTCGTGAAGCTGTACAGCGTCTTGTACGGAGGGTAGTCAAAAACATCGTGAAGATCCTCCTTGATTTCATGGAAAACATACTCCAGCTCTCCAAGTAAATAAGAGAACAAGCCCATCACGGTTTCGGACGACTGCGCATATTGAGGGATCGCTTCGACCAATTGCTGCAAGTCACGGTTAGCTCCATTCAGATCACGCTGCACAAGCGAATGGACTATCTGCTTATGCAGCTGAAAAATCTGGCGGCTGGAAGTTCTCACGGACGGCCCGATATCATCGTCACTCAGGGTCACATTATTGCCCAGAAGCAGCCTGTAATTCAACAAGGTCAAAGCCTCCTGATAACTGCTTGTCAATCTGGAATAATCCCTGCAGGCCGGACTGATGGAAACGCTGACAGTAAACGGAAAATACCGGCCCACATTATGTCTTACCTGATCGGCCCGTTCTCTCACCGCAGCTTGAAATTCTTCATTCGGCATGTCGCTGCCGATCATGATAACGATCTGGCCCTGCTGAGAGGTGAATACGATGCAGGGCAGCTTCTCCGCAAAGGTCTCTTCCGCTACCTTCTTCAATGCATAATGAATAAGAGGCAGCTCCTTCTCTCTATAGGCTTCCACCCATTGTTTATACTCGTCCACGGCAGCAATGCAAACCTTGAATAAAGCCCCCTTCAACGGCAGGTCCCATTGCTCTACCTTGGCTCGCATTTCCGCCTCCGTTATTTCCCCCCACAGAAGCTGCTGGAAAATCCCTGCCCTAAGATCGGGGATCTGTTCCTTCAGCTTGTCCTTAAGCTCCCCGTTCGTTCTCAACATATGCAGCATGAAAGAGTCCAGAGCTTGCAATTCGTCCCTATGCTTGTCCTCCCATTTGCCCTCTCCCGAAATCGTTTTTAATAGCTTCTCTATGGGATGATAGAACCTGCGCGAACCGATTAACGCAATCATGACGGAAAGCAGGCCCATGGCACCCATAATGCCCCAGGTGAACCCCCGGATGGAATCGGCTTTGCGGGTTAAATCGGCCTTGGGGATCATCAGGATGTAGGTCCAATCATTAAGGCTTGACTTCAGAGATGCAACCTGATACTTTTCCCCATCCAAGGCAATCTCCATCGTATCGGGAGGCTGCTGCCACCATTCGTGCATACCGGGGCTGCCGCTTAAGCGTGTCCCAATGTCTTTCTCGTTCCGGCTGACGATGACTTTGCCCGACGGGTCGACCACATACAATCTACGGTTGTCTTCCAAATTGAGCTTGTCGACAAACTGCAGAATTTCGCTAATACTGACATGGAGTATGATCACTCCGTCAGTATAATACGTATGCAGCGGTATCGGCCGGAACAGCAGCAAATCCTCCTGATTCGGATAAGTACGCGGTGTAATAATAAAGGAGGAATTGTATTGGGGCTTCTCGCTGTCCATCATTTGGTTGAAATACTCAAAAGAAGCTTTGGCCAGGTCGGAGTAAACCATTTGGTAGCGCTTACTAATCATTGAAACTTCAAAACGAATGGAGGAAAAGCTCTTCTGCTTGCGGATGGTTTCAATCATCTCGAACGATTGATTGACATTATCGGCCGACAGGCCTTCATTCACCGATTTTTCCAGAGTTAAATTAGAGGAAAGGCTGATGGAAGCAATGTTCAGGTTGATGATAAAATCGTTGAGCTGATTTTTGATTTGATTCAAGACCATTTGCTGAGTATGGTCCACTTCCTCCTGAATGACCTTGGTAACCCGGTAGGAAGCGGCAAATCCAATGAGAAAAACCGGCAGAATACTGATCAGCAAAGAATATACCATCAGCTTTCTCTTGTAGGAAAGTCTTGCCAGGAACGTAAAGAAAGGATTCAAAGTTTTCCCCCCGAATGACATGGAAGAGAGGCCAAGCCTCCCCATTCATTTTTTCTTTAAGTCTATCTATTTGGATGGATTTGTCAACGGATACTGAAGCTGACCTTTCGTGGCATATTTTATGAAGCTCTTGGAATAATAACCATAACTTCAAAGTATAGGAATGGTGGTTATGGTAAATACGGGGAAAATTTCCTTCATTCAAGCAGCTTCCATCATCATGCTTACTGTCGGATTGACCAACCACGTAATGATTATCCCTATTCTTCTGGATGAAGCGGGGAGAGATTCCTGGATTTCAGTCATTATAGCCTCCCTGGCCTACATTCCTATCATCATTTGTATACATTACATAATCAAAAAAACCGGGCAAATGTCGATCAGGGACTGGCTCAGCGATCGTTTCGGCCGTTGGGCCACCTGGCCTTTCTTACTTATCTTCATAGTATATTTTGTATTCATGGGCGCCTTCACTCTCAAAGATACGAATACATGGACTATCTCTTCCTATCTTCCGGGAACCCCCCCGTTCGTCCTGTCACTTTCCGGTCTGCTGCTTTGTTCCGTTGCGGCTTATTCCGGCCTTCAGGCCATCTCCATCACGTCGGGAATGCTTCTGCCGATCGTCATTCTCCTCGGTTTCTTCGTCATGTCCGCCAATTTCGAGCACAAAGATTACAGTTATTTATTTCCTCTATTCGAGTATGGCTGGACACCGTCTTTGCGCGGGGCTTTCTTCGTGCTCTCCGGATTTAGCGAAATCGTAATTTTGCTGCTTATACAGCATCGTCTGCGCAGGAAAGTCAAGCTATGGCACATCCTTCTGCTCGCGATCATTCTGGCGTGGCTAACGTTAGGTCCCACCATGGGATCGATTGCCGAATTCGGGCCGGGCGAAGCGGCTAAGCAGCGCTATCCCCCATTCGAGCAATGGAGGCTTGTCAAGGTTGGCCGATACATTGAACATCTCGACTTTTTCTCTATTTATCAATGGTTGACCGGCGCTTTTATCCGGATCAGCATCACCCAATTTCTCATTCTGGAACTGTTGGACGTCCGCAAGAAGCTGGCACGAGTGATCGTTCTTTTCGGCTTAGGCGTCATCACATTTTTTATATGTGAACTGCCCTATAGCGACCCCGTATTTCTATCGATTTTGAAAAATTATTACTACCCATATTCGTTCTTTATGATGATATCGGTCATCCTTATTCTAACTTTGCTGGCGAGCTTGTCGCGAAGAAAAGGAGCGGGCAAACATGAAATGGATTCCAAAATGGATGACTCCGCCGGACACGCAATCCAGGAGCGGAGCGAAGGCAGCTACCCACTGGAATGAACAAAAGATCCGAAAGATGTTCTCCCATTGTGACGATGTTCAAATTCAATATTATCAGTTCGGTAATCCTCCCGTGCAGTCGGCTGTTTTGTTCGTCTTCTGCGAGGTCATGACAGACGAAAAGATGATTAATGAGATGGTGCTCCCCTCTTTGCAGGACTTGCATGCTTTAACACATTTTCGAAGCGTGGAACAAATCCAGCGGGAGAAGAAGCTGGAGCTGAGCGAAGAGAATGACTCCTCTGATGCCGATCTGGCTGGCAAAGTGTTCGAGGGCAAGCTGCTTATTTATTTTGTAGACAATTCCTCCTTGTTTTCAGTGGATGTAGCCAAAATTCCCGACCGGCAGCCGGAAGAGTCCAATGCGGAAGTTTCGATTCGCGGGCCGAAGGACGGTTTTGTGGAAAATATTTCAGTGAATTTGGCCCTGATCCGTAAGAGAATTCGCAGCAACAGCTTGGCCTACGAAAAATATATTATCGGCACCCGGACGATGACTAAAGTAGGATTGCTTTACATACAAGATGTTATCAATCCTCAACTGTTGGAGGAAGCCAGAAAAAGATTAACGAGCATGAACATCGCAGGGCTTTACAGCACCACCCAATTGGAATCGATGATTGCCGATTCCAGCTTCTCCATATTTCCATTAATGGGGTATACGGGGAGACCCGATTTTGTAGTCGAATGCCTGATGAACGGACGGTTTGTCGTGCTTGTCGATGGAAATCCTTCGGCAGTTATCGCCCCATCCGATCTGATGCTCCAATTAAAAACGCCGGAGGATACGCACTTTACATTCCTGAATGTTGCCTTCGGACGGCTGATCCGCTTCATCAGCTTGTTTGTAACGCTGCTGCTGCCGGGGTTTTATATTGCTCTGCTGACCTTCCACCAGGATCAGATTCCCTTTATGCTGCTCGCCACGATTACTTCATCGCGAATGGGGATTCCTCTGCCGGCTGCACTGGAAATGTTTCTTACTCTCGCCCTGCTTGAATTGTTCCGGGAAGCCGGGGTTCGGCTGCCGTCGGCCATTGGGCAAACGATAACCGTTGTCGGCGGATTGATTATCGGGGATGCGGCTATCCGGGCGGGCCTGTTCTCCCCATCCATGATTGTCATAGGGGCCATCACGGCAGTGGCCGGCTCCACTCTAGTCAGCCAGGCTCTGTCCGGGACGCTGAATGTATTACGACTGATTATTCTGTTCGCCTCTTCCCTGCTTGGAATGTTCGGCTTCCTGTTTTCATTCTTTGCTCTCGTCCTGTATTTGGCCAACCTCCGTTCGTTTGGGGTTCCTTATCTGGCCCCGCTATCGCCGCCTACTTTCCGGGACATCCCGGAATCTGTTCTGCGGATTCCATGGAGCCTGCGCAAGAAACGTCCGCAATATCTGAAGACCAAAAACCAATCGAAGCAAGGAGAGGGATCTTCTTGAAAAATACGGCAGGGAGAAGAGTCCGCCTAATGCTCTGCCTTGTCATGATATCGATCATGCTAAGCGGCTGTTGGAATTACCAGGAGCCTCAGAGCTACAGCTATATTAGCGCTTTGGGCCTGGAGTACGTAGATAAGGAATACATTACCTATGCCCAAATATTGGACTTCTCGAGTATTGTCAGGCAGGAAGGCGCCTCGGCGTCCCAGCCTACGCCTATTTACATAGGAGAAGGGAGAGGGCGGACCATTACCGAAGCGATGAATCAATTATATTCCACTTCGCAGAAGCAAATATTATGGGGACATATTACCGCCTTGGTCGTTTCGGAAAATGTGCTTAGACATGGAGTGGAAGAAGCTCTCGATTTAATCAACCGTTACCGGGAGGTGCGGTACAACACTTGGGTGTTCGGCACCAAACAGCCCATTGAAGAATTATTCGCCTCCACTCCCCTTTTCAATGCGAACGCTCTGGTCTCCATCCTGCATGAGCCGGCAAATACCTATAAGCAAAGATCCATTATTGAACCGGTTTATTTATACCGTTTCATCCAGAGATACCGGGAGCCTGGGGAAACGAGCTATCTCCCTTCATTGACAACCAATACGAATCATTGGATCAGCAGTGAGAAAGACAAACTGAAGAAGCACAAGCTGCTTCAAGTGGACGGCGCCTATTTCATCCGGTCGGACGGCTCGTTGGCCGGATGGATCAAAAATCATGACCTGTTTGGCATCCAATGGCTTAACAGGCATACGGCACGTGCCCCCGTGACCCTTTACAGGGATAATGATTTGTTGGCTGTAGTTGTATTGACTAGGCCCATATATGAGGTTGAAGCCTCATTTCATGACCATAAGGTCTACTTTAACATCGAAGTCAAATTGAAGGGAATCGTTAATGAATTACACGAGAACATCTCCTCCGCCGAGCTGGAGAAAGCAACGGAAGAAGCCATCCGTTCACAGATTAGAAGAACTTTCGATGAAGGGATGAAAATACGTGCGGACATCTTTCGTCTGGGGGAAGTTGTCTACCGGGATCATTTGTCCAACTGGAAGAACATACGGGAAACCCGAGATCTGGTCGTGGAACCGGACAGCCTTAAACAGATTAAAGTGAAAGTTAACATTAGATCAAGCGGCAAGTACAAACTAAGAACGTGAGGTTTGGCCGATTCCCGCGGATGCGTAAAATCCCTACCAACATAAAAGGCCGCTGACGCGGCCTTTTCTTTTATCCGTGATTGATTGTGTTCGTTCCATAATGCCAGATTTGGGCGGCCGCTCCGATGACACCCGCGCCGCTCCCTATTTCTGCAGGAAGCAAAGTTGTTGCCTTCCACATCGCGGCTCCCGTTCTTCTTCCGGTTTCCTCTCTTAGAGCCTCGAAGAAGGCCGGTCCCGCTTCAGATACTCCGCCGCCGATAATAACCGCTTCCGGATTCAGAGTGTGAATGACACTGCTTATATGAGTGCTTAATGCGCTAATGACTTTAGCCATCACTTCAGAAGCATGAGGGTCACCCGAATTCCAGGCAGCAATCACTTCCCGCGAATCGGCCTGCCATTCCGGCTGCCAGCCATTCGCGTTAATCATCTCTGCCGCAACTCGGGCTATTCCTGTACCGGAAGCGTACAGTTCAATACATCCGTGATTGCCGCAGCTGCATCGAGGCCCGTTGAAATCGACCGAAATATGGCCGAGCTCCCCGGCTCCTCCGAAAGCGCCCCGGACCAAACGGCCCTCTTCAACTATGGCTCCGCCTACACCGGTACCCAGCGCGATACATACGAAGCTGTTATAAGGGCGCGCCGCCCCGAAATTTTTCTCCGCGATGGCAATCACATTCACATCGTTATCGACATACACCGGCAGCCCAAAACGCTCGGTGACCTTGTCGCGAATCGGAGTTCCGGTCCAACCGGGTAATGTATCGACGGCAAAAGCGACCGTACCGCTGCTGAAGTCGATCTGACCCGCGCTTCCTATACCGATGCCGACCACATCGCCTTCTCTGCGTACATCCTTCAGCCGGCTCAAAATATCGGCAATGCCGTTAACCATCTTGTTCAGCACAGCGGCTGCGCCTTGCTTGGCCTCGGTAGGAACGATGGATTCAACTACCGTCTGCCCGGAACGGTCTATCGCGGCCAAATGAATTTTGGTCCCGCCCAGATCCACTCCAATGGCCAGTTCATTCATTCTAAGTCCCCCGTTCATTCACCATACCCATAAGATCATGTAATGGATTACTTCGTGCCCGTGACTTCTTGAACAGCCCGGACGAACCGCTTCGTAATTTCCATCGGGCGGGTAATCGCCGACCCGATTATAACAGCGTAAGCGCCTTGACGGAAGCATTCCTGGCACTGCTCAACCGTCCAGATTCGTCCCTCCGCGATGACCGGTGTCCGCTTGAGAGCCGCCAGTCTGCCGACCAGCTCAATATCCGGTTCGGACTGCTGCAGACTATAGCTCGTATAGCCGGACAATGTCGTTGAGACCAGATCGACCCCAAGATCCATCGCATGGACTCCTTCTTCATAGGTGGAAATATCCGCCAGAATAAGTGTTTCTGGAAAGCTCTCGCGAATACGGGAAATCAGCCCCTCCAAAGTCTCCCCATTCGGCCGCTGCTGTCGGGTAGCATCCATCGCCACGATTTCGGCACCGGCCTCGATTACTTCCTTCACTTCCTGGAACGTAGGCGTTATATACACATCGGAATCCGGGTAATCTTTCTTGTACAGTCCGATCACCGGAAGGGAGCAAGCCTGTTTAATTGCCCGAATATCGACGGGGGTATTGGCGCGTATGGCTGCAGCTCCACCACGCTCTGCCGCTTGGGCCATCGCCGCCATAATATGAGAGCCGTACAGAGGCTCATCTTCCAGTGCCTGGCAAGAAACAATACATTGGTTATACAAGGATGGGATCAAAGAGTTCTTCATTATAATTCTCACTTTCCTTTTCGGTCTTTTACTCTCTACTTTTTAAGTATACATCCCTATACCGAAGAAAGAAAGAATTTTCCTTCCAATAATTTAAATAAAATGAACTTTTGCTCCATTTTCCTTGTTAACTATCAGTATTGATCGGCCAGCAGCTCATCAGTATAGCTTATCGGACACCGCCTTCGCTGTTTTCTCCAGAGCGGCGTAGGTCCGATCCTTCTGCCGGAGAGCGACAACGGTCGATAAAATATCCAGAAGATGGATCTGGGTCAATTTGGAAGAGAACGCGCCTCCTTGCAGCGGGGTTTCTCTTGACGTCCCCAGAAGCACTGCATCCGCCTGCTGGGTGACAGGGGATTTCCCGTGGTTGGTAATACAGAAAATAAAAGCCCCATTGGCCTTGGCAATCGAAACTGCATTCACCACATCCTTCGTGCTCCCGCTTGTAGAGATCACCGCCACTACGTCATTCTTGCCGACCAGTGCCACATTCATGGCCATCATATGGGAATCCATCACTGCGTCCGCCTGAAAACCGAGGCGCATAAACCGGTACTTGGCATCCATGGCCGTCAATCCCGAGGAGCCGACTCCGCAGAAGAACAGTCGGTCGGCACGAATGATGGCATCGGCCACCTTGTTCAGATGCTGCTCATTAAGGAGTGACAGTGCATTGTGCAGCGCTTGAGTGTTATGGGCCGTTATTTTTTTGGCGATGGTTTCCATATTATCGTTCTCTTCAATCTCTCCCATAATTTGCTCCGCCGGGCTGGCCAAATCCTGGACGATGGACAGCTTGAATTCCTGGTAGCCTTTAAACCCCAGCTTGCGGCAAAGCCGGATGACGGAAGTTTCCCCCACGTCCGCCTTCTCCGCGAGGTCCGTTATCGTATAGAAGACAGCGGCCTCCGGATCCTTCATAACGGTATCCGCAACCTTCTTCTCCGATTTGGTGAGAGAGGAGTAAATGCTGTTGATCATAAGCAACGAGTTGTTTAAATCCGATATCTTGTTCGTCTTCATAGTTCAGTCCCTTTGTCTTTGAAATGATTTTGTTCCGGGGATGGATATGCGGGAAGCACAATATCCACGGTTGTCCCCTGGCCTAGCTTACTTTTAATTTTAATGGTCCCGTGATGCATCTCAATAATTTTATAACAGACCATTAATCCGAGGCCAGTCCCCTTCTCCTTCGTTGTATAAAAAGGCTCCCCCAATTGGGCCAGCCGTTCGGGCGAGATTCCCGAGCCCTGATCAACTATGCGTACCTGCAGCTTTCGCTTGTGATCCTGCTTGACTCTTATTTGAATGATCCCGCCATGATGCATGGCTTCGATAGCATTCTTGAGAATATTGATAAAAACTTGCTTCATTTGGTTTTCATCACAATGGATCAACGGAAGGTTCTCTTCCGCGTCCATCCGAATTTGAATATTGTTCATGATGGCCTGGGTGTCCAGCAGTGGAATGACGTCATAGAGAATGCGGCGGACGTCTTTCGGCTGGAATTCTATGACCTGAGGTTTGGCAATCACCATGAATTCATTCACTATGTAATTGATTCGATCCAGCTCGGACAGCATGATATTGAGATACTGCTCCTGTCCCTGGTTCTTGGCTTTAAGCAGCTGGACGAAGCCTTTGAGAGAGGTTAACGGGTTGCGGATTTCGTGAGCCACGCCTGCCGCCAATTGCCCGACGACCGACAGCTTATCGGATTTCCGCAGAAGCTCCTCCGTTCGTTTTCTCTCTGTAATATCCATAACCGTGCCAATGATCGCCGGCTTCTCCTTGTATGTCGTCATCGTCCCGTGCAGCTCGACATCCACCGCCCTGCCATCCTTATGCAAGGCACGAAAATAAAAATGGACGCTTCTGCCCTTACGATTGCGGAACTTGCTCAGGAACAGGTCATGGTCTTCCGGATATACGAAATGCATCACATTCTTATGGAGTATTTCTTCACTTCGGTATCCCAGCATCTCTGCACATCTGGGATTAACGTAAGTGATTTCCCAGTCTTGTATCAAATATACTCCTACAAGAGCCTCTTCTACAAGACTGCGATACTTTTCTTCCGCTTCCAACAGGGCGTCTTCGGCCTTCTTGCGAGCCGTAATGTCGCGGGAGACGATAACGACGCTTTCTACCCGGCCGGATTCCCCGATCACGGGAATGCCGCTTGCCTCCAGAAACAGGGACTGATTTTCGGAAAGGGCATACCGGTATTCAAACCGGCTGGCTTGATTCGTGTTTACCATCTCCGTAAACCTCTCACGAATCTTTCTGCGATCCTGGGAGTGGACCATCTGTTCTATTCTCCCATGCAGCTCCGGCTCTTTACCGAGAACATGCTTAAAGGACGGAGACGCATAAGTCATCCTTCCGTTTCTGTCATAAATGGCGATGAGATCCGTCATATTTTCCGCGATCAATCTGTACTTCGCTTCACTTTCTCGCAAAGTCTTCTCCATCTTAACCCGCTCGCTAAGATCTCGTATCATTGCCGCGAAAGCATTGACCTGTCCCGTACCATCCTTAATTGGAGAGATGGTGACGCTGATTTCAATTACGGTGCCGTCTTTTCTCCATAGAGCGACATCCGTTCCGTTCAAGGGGCCGACATGAAGAACATGATCGCAGGCCCGCTCCAATTTGTCCCATTCATGAGGAAGCATCTCGGAAATATGACGGCCGACCACTTCCTCCGCTGTCCATCCGAACATTTTCTCGAAAGCGGGGTTCACCTGAAGAACGGTGACAGCCCTGTTAAAAATGACGATTGCATCCGATGTATTCGTGAATAGAGATTCAAGCTGCTCCTTGGTTCGCCGCAGCTCTTTCTCTGCCCTCTTGCGCTGGGTGATGTCCCTGCCGATGAAATATATGCCCGTTGGCATTCCGCGGACGATGATCGGGACAAATTTGACCCCCAAATCCATTGCCGTGCCGTCTTTGCGGTAGAAGACCATCTCACAGCTTGCCGGTTCTCCGCGAATCGTCTGCTCCAGACAGCCCTTGGTCCGCGAAACATCGGCCGGATCGATCATGCTTAGCAAATTGATTCCGATTAATTCTTGGGCCGAATAGCCGCTTAGCTGTTCCATAGCCGGATTGGCCGTTTGGATAGCGCCGGATAAGTCGAGGGAGGAGATGGCTGCCGGATTGTGCTCCACCAAGGAATCGCAGTGCTGTTGAGTTTCCTTTGAACGGTCGATTCCGTCTCCCTGTTCCCCTTTTTCTTCCATCCGTTGGGAAGAACTCTGAATGGGAGAATCTTTTTCTTTCCGCACATAACCCCGACGGGATATCTTTAAAGGCACTCCATTGCGAGCGCTTCCAGTGATCCTTCTTCCTTTTGAATGAAGCCTTATCATTTTCCTCACCCTAGTCCGATATTTTCTAACTAACCATCTGTGGTGACTTACATCTTGTAGCTGCCTTCCCCCTATAACCCCTAACAAATAAACCAAATTACGCGATTTGAAACAGTTCAGGCCGTTCTCCGGAAGCGAAAATATGATCATCTGCCTTTAAATTTTGAGTATGTATGGTGGCAAGAAGAGGGTATCTATACCGAGAAGCGCTATACTGGCGAGAGTATGTATTGAGGCTGCTGCAAGGCAATTTGGGAAGCTCCCGGGAGCAATGTCCCGGGCCCAATCATCAATTATTCAGGATGGATTCAATTTGTTCTAACGCATCGTTTGGGAGACTTACCCCGGACGCCACTGCGTTCTCCTCCACTTGCTGGACTCGGCTGGCGCCTATGAGCGCGCTGGAAACATTGGACTGACGCAAAATCCAGGCGATGGCCAACTGAGACAGGGTTAACCCTAATTCGTCAGCTATTTCACGGATTCGAGCCACCTTGAGCAGGTTGTCGTCATGCAAATATCTTTGGATCGTCTGCTTTCCGCTGGAGTGGGTGGCCCTGCTGTCCGGAGGCACATCTGTCGCATTCTTGTATTTTCCCGCAAGCACTCCTTGAGCCAAGGGGGAATATACGACCTGACCGATCCCAAACCGCGTACACGCGGGAATCAGCTCCTGTTCAATCGCTCTATTAAACATGTTGTATACCGGCTGACTGGCAACGATCCGATTCAGGAGCTTCCGGTCTGCCAAATGGACAGCTTCCGCAATTTGTGCCGCCGTCCAGTTGCTTACTCCGATATAGAAGACTTTGCCCTGTGTGACCAGGTCGTCCATGGCACGCAGCGTTTCCTCCATCGGTGTGTCCGGATCAAAATGATGGCAGTAATAAAGATCTATATAATCCAGATTCAACCGTTTCAAGCTGGCTTCGCACTGCTCCATAATGTGCTTGCGAGATAAGCCTCTGTCATTCGGCCCTTCCCCCATCCGCCCCCACACCTTGGTAGCAATCACATACGATTCCCGGGCATATTTTCCTAAAGCTTGTCCGACTACTTTCTCAGCCTCTCCGCGCATATAAATATTAGCTGTATCGAAGAAGTTGATGCCCAGCTCATAAGCTTTGTCTATAGTCTCATGGGCTCTGGCCGAATCGACATATCCCCCTTCTCCATAGGTCAACCAACTACCCAAACTGATTTCACTTACTCTCAGTCCGGAAGCCCCCAATTGACGATAGTTCATTTCGTATCTGCTCCTTTCGAAAACGAATGGTTATCCTTCTCGAGTGCAGGGCACCGAATTTACCGCGTTGAAGGATTATTCCTCACTGCCCAAGTTTATAGCTGCTTGGTTCTTCCCCATTATTATACTTCAAAGAGAGTGAAAAATGGAGAAAATTGGATAAAAAAACGTTGAATATTCTAAAAATGTTAAACTCATCTTCCTCTTCATAATTAAATTTTACTTTTACCCTGCATACAAATTCCGTTACAATGAATTAGAAGGCGGATAACAAGCCGAGAAAGAGCTATGAAAGCCATGAAAGGGGAGATTGGGGATGAATTCGATTATCGATAGGGCATTTAAGGAAATGATGGAGAACTGGCAGCAAATGAGCGTCAGTTCTCCGGAAGATTCCGAAGCGGACGCGGACCGGTTTCAAAATAGCTTCTATAAGCTGATAGAGCTGGTTAGAGACTGGATCGAAGGAATGAAGCGCAGGCCGAGAAATATGGAAGAAGCTTTGGCGCTTCCCGAGATCGCTAAAATGATCGAGCTTCTACCCCCTCCTCTTTATTTGAATTTTGAGACGGAGCTGGAATGTATTTTGGAAGGACATTCGAGGGTGGAAGACACTTTCGATGATTAACTACCGCAATCTTCATCCGGCATCCGCAGGCGATCGGTCAAGTAAGAATGGCAAACAGATCCTTCCCGGGCGAGATGGTCTGTCATCCGGATGGAGAATTAGAAATCAGGAGTGGACTAATGATGGGATATGAAGAACAAGTCGCCATGGAATTGCGGCTTTGGGCACGGAACTTGGCCAAGAAAGAAGGAGTTCTGGAATCGACTTCCAAAGCATTCAGCAACAAAATCAACAATGTCCTGCCCAAGAAAGTCCACGCAGCGTTGACCTCCGCGATCAAAGGAATCGTGCAAGCTTCTCTCGTCGGCGCAAAGTACACTCCTAAGCGGCCGGTAGCATACGGCATTACGCTGGAGGAGAGAGACCGCCAGGCGGAGCAGCTGACGAATGTATACAAGAAAGTAGCGGCCGCCGAAGGAGCGGGTACCGGAGCCGGGGGTCTTCTGCTGGGAGCAGTGGATTTTCCCGCGCTGATCGCCATCAAGATGAAGTATTTATTCGAGATGGCGCATATTTACGGCTTCGATACCTCGGACATGAACGAGAGGCTCTATATTCTCTCAATCTTTCAACTGGCCTTCTCCAGCAGAGAGCACCGGCTGACGGTGTTTGAACGGATGAAGAATTGGGAACATCAGCATCACGAATCATCAGGACGATTCAATAACAGCGACGAGATCGACTGGCAGAAGCTGCAGCAGGAATATCGAGACTCCCTTGATCTCCGCAAACTTCTCCAGTTGGTTCCGGGAATTGGAGCTGTAATTGGAGCTTGGGCCAATTACGGTTTGCTGGAGGATCTGAATGTGGCAGCCAAGAACAGCTACCGGATGCGAATTCTGCAGCGTCATAATGGGCTCTCCTCTGCGGAACTGTAGGTACTGCAGGTTCCCCCTATCCGCTTATAACGGCTTGCTTGCCTTGGCAGAGCCCGTCGGAGCTTCGGCCTGCGGCTTCTCCTTGGGCCGCAGCAAGCAAATAAGCACCATCGCGAAACAGACTGCACAGGCCGCACCGAACAAACCTTTTATCCTTCCCGTCAACTCAACCGGATCTACTGCGGTTGCCCCCATTCCGCCAGCCATAAGTACCGCCATTCCGATCCCTATAATCATTCCGAAATAACGGATCAGAGCCAGCATACTTCCTATCAAGCTTATTTTTTCGGGCGGGGCCGCAGACATAATTTCGGCATTATTTATGGCTTGGAACAATCCCATTCCTACCCCAAATAACGAAAGATGAAGCGCAATGCCTATGGGGTGGATTCCACCGCCCCAGATAATAAACAGCATGGAGATAGCGCAAATGGACGCTCCGACAATAGTCGGATAATACGCCCCGTACTTATCTCTATACCATCCGGAAACGGGTGATGCGATTCCGAGAAATACCGGCTGCAGGGCAAGCATCAGCCCCACTGTGCGGGTCGGGTACTCCAACACTTGCTGCATGTAGAAGGTTATCGGAATTAAAGTGGACATTTGAGCAACGTTCATTAACAGCGAGGCAGAATTGCCCACCGCCATCCCTCGATTGGTATATAATACTTTGTCAATCACCCCATGGGAGATTTGCCTCTCATAGAGAAACAGCAGTACAAGCAGCACGGTTCCGGAAGCATACAGTGCAATGATTGTGCCGGTGAAGCCCTTGCTTTCACCATATACCGCCCCCAGCAGCAGAAGCGACGTGCTGATAGCCAGCAAAACCGAGCCTATTACATCCAGCGGCTGATATCCTCGCTTGGTATCCCGGGGAAACCATTTGAGCCCGCACAGCAGGGCCAAGAGACCTAGCGGGACATTGATCAGAAACAAGACGGACCAATCAGCCCATTCCATCAGCAAACCTCCGACTGCGGGTCCGGACAGAGTTCCGATCGAGATCACAACGGCATTCATCGCCAGTGCTTTGCCAATTTCATGATTGGGAAATAATTTGCGCACCATCGCCTGGCTGTTCGACAGAATCATCGAGGCCCCTATTCCTTGAACGATTCTGGACACAATCATAGAAGCCAAATTAGGTGAATAAGCAGCAAATAAAGATCCGACCGCAAATACCAAGAAGCCGTAGCTGTAGACTTTACTGCGGTCCATCCGGTCGGACCATTTGCCTAATATCGGAAGCAGGGCAACCATAGTCAGTAAATAAGAGGTAACAACCCATTGAACCTGGGCCAACGGGGCCGCGAACTGTTCGGCCATTGTCGGCAGCACTACGTTAACAATACCCACATCCAACGTGGACATAAAGGTTCCCAGATTGACTATTTGGAGGATTGACCAACGACTTTTAATTACGTCCATATCCTGGCACCTTCTTTGTGACCGGAATCATTCCAAAATAGCTGTAGAGATTTCGCATCAGGTTAGAGGCGAAGCCGTCGCGAAACCATTAAACGGCCTTCCTCTCTCTTCATACAAAAGAAGGCCCTTGAACGGGAACGGACCCGTTCAAGAGCCGTTTCGGGCTTACCGATAACGTTTGATAAATTCTACAGCCTTGCGGATATCCACTTCCGGCTGATCCCCTACTTCCCGCTCGATCGTCAGATAGCCTTGATAACCGATTTCCTGCAGAGCGGCAAAATAAGCGTCAAAATCAACCTTTCCTTCTCCAAGAGGAACTTCTTTGAAAATCTCTCCCGATGCCACCATTTGCGCAATTTTACCATGATCCATCGGTTCATATCCAAGCGCTCCATAAATTTCGCGCGGGTCCACTTCCTTGTAACGAATACCATCCTTAACATGGGTATGTACAATGTAATCCTTTAGCAGCTTGACTCCCTGTACCGGATCGTCTCCCGTCACCATAACCATATTGGCCGGATCGAAGTTTACGGACACGCCTTTGGAGCTTAACGTATCCAGGAATGATTTCAGATGCTCAGCCGTTTCCGGACCCGTCTCAATCGCGAAATAAGCATTCATGCTGCTTGCGTATTGACTTAATTCTTCACAAGCCTCCTGCATCACAGCAAAAACCTCGCTATTACGGTCGTTGGGAACAATTCCGATATGAGTCGTTACTACATTCGTACCCAGATCCATGGCCAAATCTAGAATTCGTTTAGACTTCTCTATTTTAGCGGGATTTTCTGTCTTGTCCTGAAAACCGTGACCTCCGAGGTCGCCACACAATGCGGAGATTTCAAGACCGAGTGATGCAATATAGTCCTTAAGCTCTCTGCGTGCTGCCGCGTTAAGGTTAGCGGGATCCATCTCTCCTTTTACGGCATAAATCTGAACTCCCTCAGCCCCAACCTCTTTGGCTTTCTTCAGCCCTTCTCTAACTCCAATTCCAAAACTATCCACAATGACTCCGATTTTATTCGTCAGCTTCAAATCCTCCACCCCAATCTGCAATATTAATTATCTGATGAGCCAGTGTGAATCCGAGAGCGGCTCTGTTTACAAATTCCGCAGCCAGATAAACGTTCGACGAAATACTTGACAAAGCGTTGCCTGCCTGCAAGCGTTTACCCAGATGCTGAAGACTTCTCCCGGTTTGCCCCTGTCTTCATCAGACAAAAAATGAGTTCCCCTATAGTGTATAAGTGGTCTACGTGCTAGTCAATCCTTTCCAAATATAATATTTAACGAGATATTTTGTTTTTCAATGGAAAAGCTGCAGCTGCGGGCTTTTAATAGTTGTAGCATTTATTTTTATCGTTTCTAACATTACAAATGATGTTTGCAATCAGGATTATGATCGAGATAAACTTTCTGTTTATTGACATAGCCCCTCAGAAACCTTACATTTAAAATAGGACATCGTTATATGACTACCATTGTACTATCCTGATGGTCCTGTGTTGGGACGATGATCTATTGCTCTGTCCCTGGACTGCTTCTGCGGATTTCTTTGTTCTTGATTAGGCGGACCCAGGTTCTTTTTGCTGTCCGTACAATATCGTCGGAGGTTAGAATTAGAATGAATGTACACATTTTTTCATCCAATGAAGAACTGAACGAAGCGGCAGCCGGGCTGCTGGCCGCCACGCTTCATACGAAAGCGAATGCAGTACTTGGCCTGGCGACCGGATCCACACCGGTCGGTGTTTACGAGAAGCTGGTAGAGCTCTATAAAAAGGGAAGCGTCAGCTTCAAATCGGCCAAGACCTTCAATCTGGATGAGTATGTTGGACTGCCCCGAGATCACTCGGAAAGCTACTACACTTTTATGAATACCCGTTTATTCCAGCATATCGATCTTCCGGCAGAGAATGCCCATATTCCTAATGGCAATGCCGAGATTGTTCAAGAGGAGTGCGTCCGGTACGACCAAATGATCGAACAAGCCGGAGGAATTGACATACAAATTCTGGGAATCGGCCACAATGGACATATCGGGTTCAATGAGCCTGGCCCAACGCTCCAAAGTGCTACCCATCTGGTCGATCTCCACGAGGAGACGCGAAAGGCTAACGCTCGTTTTTTTGATTCCATCGATGATGTTCCTGTCCAAGCAATTACCGTAGGTCTGGGGACCATTATGAAATCGAAAACCATTCTGCTGCTCGCGAAAGGCTCGGATAAAGCAGAAATTATGCATAGAGCATTGAGAGGCCCTATTGACCCGCAATGCCCGGCATCATTCCTTCAACTGCATCCTCAACTGATCGTTATGACGGATTCCGAAGCAGGGAGGTTATTAAAATGAGCGCCAATCAAATTCTCATTACCAATGCTTCAGTAGTTACGGAGGAAGAGGTTATCAGCGATGGAGAAGTGCTGATAGAAGGAGATAAAATTGTATGGGTTGGATCCCGTGGGAGCCGTCCTGAACTGACGGAATCCTTCTCGGGAACACGTGTTGACGCCAAGAAAGGCTGGGTAGTTCCCGGCTTTATCGATGTTCACGTTCATGGGGGATTCGGTCATGACTTCATGGATGCAACCCAGGAATGCCTGGATGGAATTACCCGCTTTCATGGCCAGAACGGAACGACCTCCATGCTGGCCACGACTGTAACCGGCCCTCATGATGCTTTATCCCGCGTATTGGAGGCTGTCAGCAGCTATAGAAGCAAGGAAATGCCCTATGCTCAACTGATCGGTGTTCACTTGGAAGGCCCGTTCATCAGCCATAAATGGCCGGGTGCGCAAAATCCTGAGTTTATCGTTCCTCCTCAGAAGCAATGGCTGCAGGATTGGACTCAACAATATCCTGGTTTGATCAAAATGCTTACCCTCGCACCCGAAACCGAAGGTGCCTACGAATTGATCGAGTGGCTCAAGGCTAACGGCATTGTAGCAGCCGCCGGACATACAGATGCCACTTATGAAGTGATCGAGGAAGCGGTGGAGCACGGCCTGAAGCATGCGGTCCATACTTTTAACGCAATGACCGGACTTCATCACCGGAAGCCGGGTACGGTCGGCGCTGTCTTGACGGATGACCGAATCAGCGCGGAAATCATCGCAGACGGCTTTCATGTCCATCCGGGTGCCATCCGGCTGTTGACCCGGGCTAAACAGAGTCATAATTTGATGCTGATTACAGATGCCATGTCTGCCGCCGGACTGGGTAACGGACAGTATAGCCTTGGAGGGCTCGCCGTCACCGTTAAAGACGGAATGGCCACCCTAACAGAAGGTAACAGTCTGGCAGGAAGCACCCTGACTATGATTTCTGCTTTCCGTTACATGGTGAATACGGTGGGAATATCCGTCCAGGAGGCGAGTGTTTTGGCAAGCGGCAATCCGGCCCGTATGCTCGGAATGGACGACAAGCTGGGAAGCCTCGCAGTGGGCAAGCAAGCGGACATCCTGCTTCTCACTCCTGATCTTGACATCTCAAGCATTTGGGTTAAGGGAAAACAAACCGTTTAATGACAACTTCAATGGGCGGCTAAGCCCGAAGAAGGTCACATACAACCGCCCGGCGGCCGCCGGGCGGTTACTTATGTCTAGGAACGCCTCTCGACCACTCAGTTCCGTTTGGTCGTGTCATTATCTCTTTCCCGGCCCATTTGACTGTTATCCCATTCACTCAGTTTCTTATCTGCATCAGCTTCATACATCGCCCCCTTTTGATTGCTATCTTGTTTCTGCTAAAGCATAATGCCTAAAAGCTGACGGTGTTGCCTGTCCGGGGATTGACGAATATAATGTCCATATCT
>NZ_JBQCLK010000028.1:67837-88403 GCF_051966115.1 Paenibacillus sp. SAFN-117 | reverse complement strand
CAACCTCAGTATTACATTCACCGTTAGTTCAGTCACATCATGCAATTATGCCGATTTTCGCTCTGCGAAAGTTGAGTTAATAGGACTAACCGATATTTACTAGACTATCCCGTCCAAGTCAATGGGGCTTGGGGGATAGTCTTTTTTTCTTGTGGCGGCGACCCCCTTGACCAAGTTTTGGTCACGCCGTATGCGGACAGTTCCCGGCTCTTGTTCAACTCTACTACGAGAACCTATTCGCCAAGCTCGAAAATCAACGGACCCAATTGACGTTCTTCCGGCTATTTCACTAGTATCCCATTGCCTCAGAAAGGTCAGAGCAATAATCACCCTGTAACTAAATGAACCACTCTATCACGTATCAAATTCTAGACTATATAGTCTCTCTAATCCTGCTGAACCTAATCTACCAATTTAAAAATGCACATAAGGTCGAATGCAGCTCCTGGAACAAACTGAGTCGAAGGGATAATGGTCAAAAGGATGGGAAAAGAGACATAGGCGCACGAAAAAGTAACTGAGCGTAGGGGATAACGGTCAATAGGATGTAGACAGAGACACAGGCCCATGTAAAGTAACTGAGCGTAGGGGATAACAGTTAGAAGGACCGGGAAAGAGACACAGGCCCACGAAAAGTAGCTGAGCGTAGGGGATAACAGTCAGAAGGACGGAGACAGAGACGTGCCCATGTAAAGTAACTGAGCGTAAGGGATAATGGTCAAAAGGATGGGAAAAGAGACAACGGCCAAAAGTGCGCCGATATCATGACCGGTTTCAAGCTTCAGCACAACGAAAAAGAGCCAATCGCATGGGTTGACTCTCTTTCGTAAACATTTCGGCTTAAATCCGTATAGCTCTCTGCAATAAACGGTTATCGTTACTTAAACCGCCGCTTCTTCCAAATCTTTAACTCCTTGATAGATCAGATGGAACAGGTCTTCAATCTTCTCTTCCTCTATACACGAGAAGGCTACCCGCAGATCGGTTTCGCCCAGGGCAATTGTCCCGATTCCATATTTATCCAACAGGTGAGAACGCAGCTGTTCGGCATGCACCGATTTCAACTTAAGACACATGAAATATCCTGAATTGAAAGGATAGTATTCCCAGGCGTCATCGAATTTACCGCTGTCGAGAACGCTCTTTACTTTATTGGCGCGTCCCTTCATAATGGCGAACTTCTCTTCCTTCTGCGCTTGGAAATCCGGCGATTTCAAAGCATGCAGGACGAAGGTTTGCGACGGATGGGGCCCGCTGGAAATCGTTGCGCGGATAATGCCCAACGTCTTTTGCTCCAGGGCACTCAGGACCGCTTCGCTGGTAGAGCCGTAGGTGATGAACCCGACGCGGAAGCCCCAGACATATTCTTCCTTCGTAGCTCCGTCGACCTTAACGGGAAGGATGCGCGGATCCAGGCCGCACAGCGAGCCGAATAGGGACTCGTGAACCGAATCCTCGAAGAAGAGTCCGAAATAGGCATCGTCCGTTACGGCCACGACACGGATTCCCGCTTCAGCTCCTGCTTGGATGGCGGCAACGATTTCACGGCCTTCCTCAGGACCCGGGGTGTAACCGGTCGGATTGTTGGGGAAATTCAGGATGACTATAGCTTTTCCCTTGTCTTTCTGAGCAAGAATAGCATCCCGCAGCCCTTGGGAGTTGAACCGGTTATCGGCATTATAGAGCGGGTAATGAACGATTTCCGCTCCTCTGCGAATACCGAAGGTCAGTTCATAGTTTTCCCAGTTCTTGTCCGGGATAATGACGGCGTCCCCATGGTCTGCGAACAAGTCGGCGACAATGCTCAAGCCGTGTGTCAGAGCGTTCGTCGCGACCGGATTGCCGAAGCTCTTGCCCTCCAGGCTGGGGTTCTCCTCCAGCATCTTCTTCCTCCAGGCTGTGCGCAGCTCGGGCTTGCCGGCCGGAGGGGCATATTCATAAATATCTTTGGGAGAGTAAGCGGACAAGGTATCCTGGATAACCTTAAGATGCATAGGCTGTCCGTTCTCCAGGGCAATGCCGATCGTTGCGTTATATTTATCCGCCTTTGCCTTCGCTTCGGCGGACTGGCTAAGAATTCCCACTTTAGGGAAGTAAATTTGTTTGCCCAGTCCGGAGAGCATGCCGTAGACATGCGGGTTTTCCCGTTCGATAGTTTCGTTAAGTTGTTTAGCCAGCTCGT
Source organism: Paenibacillus sp. SAFN-117 (assembly GCF_051966115.1). Lineage (NCBI taxonomy): Bacteria > Bacillati > Bacillota > Bacilli > Caryophanales > Paenibacillaceae > Paenibacillus > Paenibacillus sp. SAFN-117. The sequence continues at coordinate 86,221 of NZ_JBQCLK010000028.1, read as the reverse complement.
TCATAGAGGATTCATCCTTCCCAACAGCGATAGTAAAGATTTTAGGGAATATTATATCATTTTCCTCGCAGGGAGTCATCCGTTTCAAGGAAAGGGGTGATTGTCTCCGATCAAGGAGGAAGGCCGGGCCATAACTTGGGTTGATAGGTTTGAATAATGGAAAAATGCCGGTCTTAATTGACCGATCAATGCTGATAGTTTTGCTACGGCACGTTACCAAAAATATGGTAAATTGGCACTTTTTCATTTTATTTGTTAGTATAGTAGATGTGCACTGTTCTTTACCATTACTCAAGGAGGATTTACTAGGTATGGAAATTCGTTACGCTACTCATCCGACAGAGGTCAAGCAGTATGATACGGAGCGTCTGCGGAAAGAGTTTTTAATGGAGGGCCTTTTTGTTCCAGGCCAGCTTAAGTTGGTATACAGCCACGTAGACCGTATTATTACCGGAGGGGTTATCCCGACCAATGAACCGATTCTGCTCGATGCCGACAAGAAGGAGATGGGATCCGCGTTTTTCTTGGAGCGCCGCGAAATCGGTATCATTAACATCGGACCGAAGGGAACGGTAACCGTAGACGGTACGGACTACGAGTTGGAAACTAAAGACTGCCTGTATGTAGGAAAGGGCAGCAAAGAGGTAATCTTCAAAAGCGCGGATTCGTCCCAGCCTGCGAAATTCTACCTCAGTTCGACTCCCGCTCACAAAACCTATCCGACGGTTAAAGCGGCTCTGTCCGATGCACAGCCGAATCACCTCGGATCGATCAGCCAGTCCAATGAGCGGACAATCTATAAGTTCATCCACAATGAAGGAATTCAGAGCTGTCAGCTCGTTATGGGAATGACGCTTCTGGAGCCAGGAAATATGTGGAATACTATGCCTTGCCATACACATAATCGCCGAATGGAAACTTATCTGTACTTCGATATGCCGGAAGACGGAGTAGTGTTCCACTTGATGGGTGAGCCAACTGAAACTCGTCACCTCGTAGTCCGCAACGAACAGGCGATTATTTCTCCAAGCTGGTCGATTCACTCCGGTGTTGGAACAAACAATTACACCTTCATCTGGGCCATGGCCGGAGAAAACCAGGAATTCAGCGACATGGATATGGTCGATATGAAAGACTTGAAATAATAGGATTGAAGCCTTCCCTCGGGAAGGCTTTTTGTTTTTCCCTCAAGCCGGATGAAATCCGGTTTGCGATCTATGCCTCTGTAGAGTCGTTACCACTGTCTTTATGAGCCGGACAATATTTCCGCATCAGCCTTGCCGTCTCTTCGTCCAGTTCTCTCTTTCGGCTGTTCAGCGAGATAATAATGGATTCCCGGACCTCCTCATGCAAATTTTGGCCGAATTTGAATTTGGCAGACATCTCCATAATCTTTATGGCGAGAACGGCCACCCCTTTGATCCTTGGACGGTACTCCGGATCTTCGGCCGTAATCGGCCTGTAACCTCCTTCCGGCTGCAGCTTACTCATGAAGGCCTGCAGCGCCCCGGCTTTTTCCACAGAATCTTCCACCAATTCAGCCGTTCCTTTAATGAGGACGGATTTGAAATAGGCGGTGGCCGGACAAGCCATTTCCGGGTCGGTATAATAGGACGGGATCAGGGAATATTCCTTGGCGATCAGGAAGGTGACCTGTTTGCACGCCTTCAGATGCTTCATCTTCTGGCCGTTTCGGCTGCCGTGAAAATAGATTTTTCCCTGGTGGTAGACGTAATTGACCGGGGTGACGTGAGGCCAGCCATCCTCTCCTGTAGTGCCTAGACAGCCGTATGTCATCTCGTTCAGAAACTGCTCCACTTCCGCTTGCTCGTTCATTGAAAATTCTTTTCTCCTCAAGCCCAACACCCCTTTTTTTATGAGCTAAGCCTATAGTATTGTACTTGTACTAAATGATTTGCTTCCGTGCGGGAAGCCTATGATTGGAACAGTAAGGCCGGATTCTTCAAGATCACTTTTTAAAATACTCCTGGATCCTTCTGCTGTCCATTTGCTAACAATCCTAATCGTTTTATTGACATGAAAAAAGATCCATTTTACTCTATTTTTAATAGGCCACTGAGGATGGAGAATAGATTGCCGGAAGCCTTATACACACGGAGGTGAATGAAATGGATTTCCAGGTTCATTATTTGGAATATACCAAGCGCTATCCGGCCAAATATGAAGCGCTGTTTCAGGCGATAAAAGACGCGATTACAGACGGGAGGCTGCCTTATCGGACCCGGCTCCCTTCGACAAGAGAACTGGCGAAGCTGTATGCGGTATCGCGGGGAACGGTCAATGTCGCTTACGAAATGCTCGCAGCTGAAGGGTATATTGCCTCTCAGACCGGGAAAGGGACGTTCGTTACCCGGAAAGCCGCCCCATCCGGGCAGGCGGACCGGCCCGCGGTCCCGCTGCGGTTTTCCCCGTGGGGGAAACGAATGGCCGAGCTGCCGATGCGTTCCTTTGCTGCAGGGCATAAGGGGGTCCCGGACCGGATCAGCTTTCATATCGGAGAGCCTGATTTGACTGTCTTTCCGAATTCGATATGGAATAAATATTTATATGCCCAGGTCAGAATGCAGGGGGAAAGATGGCTGGAAGATGCATACGAAACTGCCGGACATGCTCCGCTGCGCCGGGCGATCGCCCATCACATAGGCCGGACAAGGGGAATACGGGCAGAGCCGGATGATATTGTCATCGTGAACGGATCGATGCAGGCGATCGGCTTGCTCGTCATGCTGCTTGTGGCCCCGGAAGACCCTGTCGTAATGGAAAATCCGGGATATGGCGGGTTTCGCCATGCGGTGCTGGCCGCCGGAGGAAAAATTCTGGCAGCGTCGGTGGACGAGGAGGGAATCGTGCCCGAAGATTGGGAGGCGCGATTGGCGCTGGTGACCCCCGGGAGACAGTTTCCGACGGGACATGTATTGACGATGGAACGGAGGCTGAAGCTGCTGGAATGGGCCTCCAGGAAGGGAGGAATCGTAATAGAGGATGATTATGACAGCGAATTCCGTCATCGCGGCAAGCCGCTGGAGCCGCTGAAGGTGCTGGATCGGGAGGACCGGGTGGTGTTCATCGGAACATTTTCCAAAACGATGCTGCCCCGGCTTCGCATCGGTTATGCCGTGCTTCCCCGCAGCCTTCGTGAGGTTTTTGTTAAAGCGAAGCAGCTGTTCGAGCCTCATCCAACGGCAGTGCTGGACCAAGCGGCACTGGCTGTCATGATGAACAGCGGTCAATATGAGCGGCATCTCAGGCGGATGCGAAGAGTGTACAGCCGTAAATACTCGGCACTGCTGGATAGACTGAAGGGACGGCTGTCCCACTTATTCGAGCCTGTGGAATCGGAAGCCGGACTGCATTTGTTCGCATGGTGGAGACGCTCGCCCGAACAATTTGCGGAATACGCCGCAGCCTGCCGCGAGGAAGGGGTGCAGTGGTCCGAGACCTCTTCCTACTTTGTCGGAAAAGCTGGATGCTCTGCCTGTTTCGGCTTCTCCCATCTGAGCTTGTCTGAAATAGAAGAGGGCATCGAACGGATGGTCCGAGCGTGGCAGCGGATATAACAGCTCAACGAGCCAACCAAGCTTTTGCACAAACTAGCTGCGGTTTTTCCACTTAGTGACCGTCTTTCGCTTCAGAGGAACAAACTAGCTGTATGAAATCCAGTTAGACGCGCGATTCTGCGATTACGGCACACGTCAAGGATATTTAACGAGTTTCAAGCTGCGAAAGTGGAGTGATGAGAAATAACGCCCAATAGACAGGTCTGAAGCCAATCAAATGTGAATTCATCTATACAATGGGGCGTCTCTGAACGAGAAAACCTCCGGGCCTCTCTACAGAGGCGCCGGAGGTTTATTAATTTATAAGTTAGGGGCTCCCCGCAAAGTACTCGGAATATGCTTCAGAGGCTATACGTCACTTTGTGGGGGGTTTACAGAGGCTCCCCGCAAAGTACTCGGAATATGCTTCGGAGGCTATACGTCGATGGCGACCGACAGGTCATGTATGTTTGTGGGGTTATTTTATTCCTCTCCCATTTCCGCATTCCATTCCCTGATTTTGCGGTCCGAAGGAAGCAGCATCGTCAATATCCCTATTATCGGCAGGAAGCCGCAGGCAATCATTGTGAAGGAAATCGACGTAAGGTCGATCAATTTCCCGAGAGCGACGGCTCCCAGCGCCCCCATCCCGAAGGCCAGGCCGACAATGAGACCGGAGACGGTGCCGATCTTGCCGGGCATAAGCTCCTGGGCGTACACGACGGATACCGAGAAGCTGGAAAGGAGGATAAATCCGATCAGCAGAAGCAGGACGAACGCCCATACCTGACCGACAAACGGCAGCAAAATAGCGAACGGAGCCGAGCCGAGCATAGAGAAGGCCAGAATGTTCCTCCTGCCGAATCTGTCCGCCAGGGGTCCTCCCAACAGAGTCCCCAGCGCGCCGGCGGCCAGAAAGGCAAAGATGAAATATTGCGCGGTTTCCTTGCTGATCCCGAAATTTTCTATCGCATAGAACGAGTAATAATTAGAGATCGCCGCATGGTACCAGGACCGGGCAAAGACGAGAAAAACGAGCAGATACAGGGCAACGGTGATCTGCTTCTTCCGCTCGGCCTGCAATCCGGACGCCCGGCTGCCGCGAGTCTTCGGCTTCGGAGGATGGGCCGCCAAATAACCGCGGTACCATCTGGTAATGTACATCTGCACTCCGATCGCCGCTGCCGCAACGACCGTAAACCAGGCCGCTCCGGACAAACCGAGGCGGTAAAAAATAAAAATAGCCATCAGCGGAGCCAACGCTTGGCCGGCGTTGCCGCCTACCTGATAAATCGATTGCGCCAGCCCTCTTCTCGATCCGGCGGCCATGTAAGAAACGCGGGAGCCTTCCGGGTGGAAGACAGCCGAACCAAGGCCAACGAGAAGCACCGAAAGCAGCATCATGGTATAGTTGCCGGCAAATGCGAGCGTAAGCATCCCGGCAAAAGTAAAGACCATTCCCAACGGCAGGAGGAATGGCGAGGGCTTGGAATCGGTATAGGCGCCCACTATGGGCTGCATGATGGAGGCCGTGAAATTGAGCGAAAAGGTAAGCAGACCGATTTTCGTGTACGAAAGCCCCATCGAGTCCTTCAAGATGGGATAAATGGCGGGGAACACCGCCTGGATCGAATCGTTAAACAGATGGACCAGACTAACGAGAAAAAGTATCCGATACAAAGTCGGCTTTGGATCCGGCCGGGCTATGCCGGCCGCTACAGCGGTTTGCATATGTTGTAACCTTCTTCCCATGAATGAAAAATCTTATGTTCTTAGCGAAAAATCAATAAATCGAACCGTCAGTCATCACTTCTTGCTATGAAAGGTTCCGAGCCGTTCCCCCATCTTGACCTTGCTGCCGATGGCCAGGCCGTCTCTCGGATCGAAGGTGCCGTTCTCCATGAGGAGGACGACGGTGGAGCCGAACTCGAAATAGGCCAGCTCATCTCCCGCCGCGAGCTCATTCGGCAAAGGCTCGACATACTGAATGCTGCTGACATTCAGGGCTCCGACCTTGACGACCGCAAGCTCTCCGAAGGGATGCTTGAGGTAAGTAACGAGCCGTTCATTCCGGCTGAGCACCCTTCTCATGTAGCGAAGGCCGAACTCGTTCACCGGGTATACCTTGCCCGGAATATGCTCCTTCTCGATCACCGTTCCCGACACCGGAGAATGAATCCGGTGATAATCGGTAGGGCTAAGGTATAGCACATAATAGAAGCCGTCTTTGTAGTTAAGCTGTCTCGGGGATTGATTCAGCAATTCTTCCAGCGTGTAATCCTGCCCCTTCACGTTAACAATCTGTCCGGACGCTATCGTCCCCATCCCCGTGATGGCGGCGTCAACCGGACTGATTAAAGCCTCGGCGGTCGTATCAATCGGTCGCAATCCGGATTTCAGTCGGCGGGTAAAGAAATCGTTCAACGATTTATATTCAGCCACAGGCTTCTCGGCATCTTCTATTCGAATTCCATATGATTTGGCGAACCATGGAATTAGAGAGCGGCTTATTTTCGATTTGGCAAAGGCTCCGGTCAATCGGGAAACCGATTTTCGCGAAGAAAGTTCGGTAAGTAAACGAAAAAATCGTTTTGCCATATAGTGTATTCACCTGTTTTCCCATGAATTAATAATCTATGAGGACTATCTTGACATAGAAGGAACGACAAATCAATAACCTAATCCATACATATTTACGTTAAGTGCGATTCTGTAGTACATTCAAGAGGATAGTTTAATATATGAAAATAGTGAGAGAGGATGTATGGAAATGCCTTTAGTAGACATGCCCTTGTCCGAGCTGGAGAAATATAAGCCGGCACTGACGGCGGAGCCGGATTTTGACGCCTTCTGGGGGGAGGCTAAACGCGAATCGTCGGCTGTTCCTCTGCAGGCTAAAGTGGTTCCGGTCGATTATCCGGCCAAGAATGTATCGGTATACGATGTCACTTACAACGGAATGGATGGAACGCCTATTCATGGAATCTATCTCGTTCCCAACGAATCCATGACTAAGCGCCCGATGCCGGTCATCGTTAAATACCACGGGTACACCGGCAGGGCGGGCAGACCCCAGGATTATATGCACTGGGTATGTATGGGGATCGCCGTCTTTGCCATCGATGTGAGAGGGCAGGGCGGGCTGTCACCCGATTACGCCCAATATCCAACCGGCAGCGCCCCGGGATGGATGACCTTGGGGATTCTTGATCCTTCGCGCTATTACTACAAACAAGTTTATATGGACTGCGTTCGGGCAATCGATTTCGTATGTGAACGTGAGGAGATCGACACCTCCCGCATTATCGTCTCAGGCAACAGCCAGGGCGGGGGCCTGACACTGGCGGCAGCGGGCCTGGATGACCGGCCGAAGCTGGCCCTGCCGATTTTCCCGTATCTGTGTGACTTCCGCCGTGCGCTGGAAATCTATACGACCGGACCGTATGCCGAGATCAGAAACTGGTTCCGCATCTACGACCCGGAGCACGAACAGGAAGCGCAGGTATACAGAACGCTCAGCTACTTCGACGGAATGAATCATGCCGCAAGGGTGGAAGCCAAGACGATGATGGCCATTACGCTTCAGGACACCACCTGTCCGCCTTCGACTTGCTTCGCCGCCTTCAATCATCTTCCCGGGGAGAAGGAAGCGAAGATTTATCCGGACTTCGGTCATGAGGGGCTTCCGTTTCATGAACTGGCTATGATGCGTTTTGTGGAAAAGCATCTGTAGTCAAGAACTTTGACAGGCTCTCCGTTAGCAGAGGGATAAGCCGGCATATCATACAATGCCCGGATGAGGGGAAATGGGCCGTCCATTAGGGCCGTTTGACAGAAGGCAAAGCCGATTCGACAAAATTAGAAGCTGACAGGTGTAAAAACTTCCCATCAAATGACATACAATGTGCCACGCATAAGCTATACTATTGTTGCAAGCCGTCATCATTTTATCCTGGACTGTTCAATGCTTCATTATTTCAATGGAAGGGGAGAGCAGGTATGGCACTCGCTAAATTTTATTGTGTGGAATGTAATCATTTGATCTCGGAGGAAAACGCCGGGTCAATTTTTCGTACGGGCTTCTATCGGAGGGGCGTCCCTCTAGGTCAATGCCGTGAATGCAGGGACAATAACACGTCTCATGTGCCTCGTTATACATTAAGGGATACATACAGCTCCAAGCTGGGTTAGCCGGTCATCTATATTTGTGGATAACCGTTCCGTTCAGGCATATCGACCCGTGGACGGAATAGCGAAATTAAAGAGGTTGTCTCATAAGTCGATCTATAATTTTTCAAGCCCCACCTAGAGTTAATTTGGCAACTAAAAAAAGGACCCCGTTCCCACACCAGTGGGATTTGAGGTCCTTTTTGCTTCGTTTTTTGGATGTTTCGTTTTATGCGAACGCTTTTGGGACACCCCTTTAGTTGTCCTGTATTTGCTTATGACAATCTGAACCTGGCTATCGCTTCCTGCAAATTCTCTGCCACACGGGTGAGATCGTTCGCCGAGGCGGAAATTTCCTGTACCGCCGCCAATTGCTCCTCTGTCGTTGCAGCGACCGTCTGCGCGTTGCTCAGCGCTTCCCGGGCTATGGAAGCCGATTGCTCGACGGATGCCAGCACCTCTTGCGAGCCGGCGGACATCTGTTCCGTAACGGCGGAGGTCTCATCGATTTGCCGGACCATCTGCCTGATCGCCTCAAGAATGGCCTCGAAGGCTTGTCCTGCCTCGTTGACGACCAACGTTCCCTGCTCCACATCGCGTGAGCCCTGCTCCATGGACTGCACGGCCTTCATAGTATCCCCCTGAATCTCCTCAACCAATTGGCTGACCCTCTGTGCAGATTGCTCCGACTGAGCGGCCAAATTGCGGATTTCTTTAGCCACTACCCCGAAACCGCGGCCTTCTTCACCAGCACGGGCTGCCTCAATTCCCGCGTTTAACGAGAGAATGTTCGTCCGGCCAGCGATGGAGGAAATTTCATAGACAATCTGTCCAATTTGCTCCGAGCGCTGATGCAGCCGGTCGATCGCTTCCGCCAGCTGCCTGACGGACATACCGATTGTAGCCATCTGGTTGACCGCTTGTTGGGCGAGCTGGGATCCTTGCTCCGCCTGGTGTTCGGCATTCTGGGAGTTGTCCGCGATGATTCCGGCGGATTCGGCCACCTTCTGAATGCCGACGGCCATTTCCTCCATCGCCCGAGCCATCTCTTCCGAGCGCACCATCGTATTCTCCGCGCCTTCGGCCATCTGCTGTACGCTCTGAGAGACCGAATGGGCGGATTCGGCGGTCTGTTCGGAGCTGGCTGCCAGCTCCTGGGACGCTGCCGCTACTTGCGCGGACGAATCGCTGGCCTGGCGGATGACCGATCTTAATTGCTCGACCATCCGATTGACCGCTGCCGCCATTTCGCCGGCCTCGTCGCGGTTGCGGATGACGATGGGCTCAACCGCCAGATTGCCGGATGTGATATCATTCATGGTTCGGGTCACGCGGGCGAGCGGGGAGGAGATCATTTTGGCAAGGGAGCCTGCAACGATCAACCCTATCAATAGACCAGCAGCAATCGCTATCCAACCCAATCTTGTGCTAAAGCCGTATTGCTTCCGGGTTTCTTCGCTGGTTTCATTTGCCATCTTCCAATTCAGCTCGGTAAGCGGCAGCAATTTCTCCTGAGCTTCGAGCAAGATAGCCGTTCCATTCTGGAGGCTCTGGATCGCTCTCTCTTTATCTGCTCTGCTGAGATCGATCATCTGTTCATTCCAGGCCAGAAACTTCGACCAGCCAATGTTGAAATCGTCAAACAGATCTCTTTCTTCCTCCAACGTAATGGTTTTCTCATAAGTCAAGAGCAGTTCCTGGATAGTATCGATTTGCTGCTTTCTTTCCTCCATGAGCCTTTCCTCTTCTTCTCCGGAAGAGAGCAGCAGGAGCAATGTTTTGGCGCGAAAATCATTCAGAGCGGCTTCGGTTTTATGAATCGTCGCCATTCCCGGCATCCAGTCCGTCAAGACCGTTTCCATCTTGTTATTAATGCTCCGCATTCCGGACAAGTTCATGAGGGATGATACGGTTGTCAAGGCCAGGAGAAGCAGAAAACCTCCCATTATTTTTTTCCCTACCGTAATTCTTAATGCGGATTTCAATTTTTGTTTCATTGGCTTCATTTGTCACCTCTACGTAGAAAATTTACCCATAGAAACTTTATCGGCATTGTTTCGACAAAATTCAACATGTATTTTTAAAAGAATAAGAGCCCGATGATGCGAGAGCTCTCCACTATTTAAACCTGTATGATCTTCTGGCCGATACGGCTCGTCGCCTGAATTTTCAATGCGTTTGTAAAAGTGGCGAAATTAAGTAGATTCCATTGCGATCCTGTGAACTGTGACTTTTGTCATAGTGAAGGCCGGGACCTGACTCCTACAATAAGCTTAAACAGCGCCGCTTTAAGGGCGCGCGGCAGGAAGGGGGAACCTAAGATGCAGCAACCGATAGCTACCCAAAAAGACAGCAAGGCCAAAACTCCACCATCTCCGGTTAACGAAGAGAAAGAAACGTTAAAAGGAACATTCGCTGCGGTTTTGATGCTCGGAGGATTTATCGCCTTGACCTGGTTGGGCGTATTTCTTCTATACATCGTTCGCAGTTAGTTAAGAGAAACCGCAACATAAAGGAGAGGCTCTTATGCATATTCATCGGCTGGAAAAGATTTGGTTAATCATTGGAATATCCATGCTGGTCATCTTTTTGGCTGTGCTTGGAGTCGGCACTTTCGCAATGGGCGTGGCGCCGCCGGGAGGGCATCACCATTCGATAGACCCCGAAACGGTGACGGAGAAAGAACCTTTCAACAATCCGGGCTTACGGCAGATTGGCGAGAACGAATATGAAGCCGTCATGCTGGCCTTTGCTTTCGGCTACAGTCCCGAGCAAATGGAGGTGCCGGTTGGCGCCAAGGTTCATTTTGTCGTTACCAGTACGGATGTGGTCCATGGCTTTGCCATTCCGGGAACTAACGTGAACATGATGGCTGTGCCCGGGGAAGTCAATACGATCAGCCATACTTTTAATGAGCCCGGGGAATATTTAATTCTCTGCAATGAGTATTGCGGTGCGGCGCACGAAATGATGATGACGACGATCATTGTACGATAACGGACGGTCAATCGGGGAGGTTGGAATCTATGGAGACGAATACTAAACAAGCATTGCCGATAGACCGGCGGGATGCCACTCTGGTTCTGGCACATGTGCTTCTGGCATTTGTGGCGCTGCTGCTCGGGGGGATTGCCGGAGTGCTGCAAGGTCTGGTCAGAGGAGGGCTAATTACCCTGCCATCGGGAATCGGTTATTATCAATTGCTAACAGCGCATGGTGTGCTGATGGCTCTTATTTTTACCACTTACTTCATTATTGGATTTATGCTGTCGGGAGTAGCGAAGACGACCGGAGGCCGGCTGCTCCCGTTATCGCGGAAGCTGGGCTGGATCGGATATGTGCTGATGACGGCCGGCACCGTAATCGGAACGATTTTTATCCTGCTGAATAAGGCGACCGTTTTGTATACCTTCTATGCGCCTATGCAGGCTTCCCCGTGGTTCTATATTGCTCTGGTGCTTGTCGTGGCCGGAAGCTGGATGAGCGGGATTGCCATGTTTCATAATTATCGGCAATGGAAGAAGACGAATCGCGGCAAATTATCGCCCCTGTTTGCGTTCATGGCCGTTGTGACGATGATTATGTGGATGGTGGCTACGGTTGGTGTCGCCCTGGAGATCATTCTCCAGCTCATTCCCTGGTCCTTCGGCTGGGTGGAGCGGGTTAATGTCATGCTGAGCCGCACCTTGTTCTGGTTCTTCGGTCACCCGCTCGTCTACTTTTGGCTGCTGCCGGCTTATATTTGCTGGTACGTGGTCATTCCCAAGGTCATCGGCGGCAAAATGTTCAGCGATGCGCTGGCACGCCTTTCGTTTCTGCTGTTTCTATTGTTTTCGATTCCGGTCGGCTTTCACCATCAACTGATGGAGCCGGGCATCTCGGACTTCTGGAAATATTTGCAGGTCGTGCTTACGATGATGGTTGTCATCCCGTCTCTCATGACCGCCTTCTCGTTGTTTGCGACATTCGAACGAACCGGCAGGGAGAAGGGGGCCCGGGGCCTGTTCGGCTGGTTCAAAATGCTTCCGTGGAAGGATGTACGTTTCTTCGCCCCGTTCATGGGCATGCTCATATTCATCCCGGCCGGCGCCGGAGGAATTATCAATGCCAGCAACCAGGTGAATGCCGTAGTGCATAATACGCTGTGGGTTACCGGCCATTTCCACCTGACGGTCGCAACGACAGTAGCGCTTACCTTCTTCGGCATTACGTACTGGCTGATCCCTTCCATCACGGGGAGGACACTTACCGCTCGTATGCATAAACTGGGGATTGCGCAGACGATCATCTGGGCCGTAGGAATGTTCTTCATGTCCGGCTCGATGCATACTGCCGGATTGTTCGGCTCCCCGCGTCGTACGGCATTCACGACTTACCAGGATCATCCGGATGCCGTCTTCTGGATGCCGTACCATGTGGCGATGGCGGTCGGCGGAACCATCCTGTTCATCGGTGTTGTGCTGATGGTCTACAACGTTGTCGCCCTGCTGAGAGCACCCAAAGGATATACCGAATATCCCTTGGCCGAAGTTGCGGAAACGGCGGAGCAAACCCCGCGTTTGTTCGAGCGCTGGGGAGTATGGATATCGCTTGTCGTTATCCTCATTCTGGTCGCTTACTCCGTACCGATGATGGATATGGTCAATAACCCCGTTCCGGGTTCGAAGCCTTTTGTCACCTGGTAAGATTCAGGTTATCTAACCTTCGGAAACTGAAGAACCTCGGATTCCGCCCTAATGGTGGTTTCCGAGGTTCCTTAGTTTATAATTTCATAAGTTCCGGGGCTCCCCGCAAAGTACCCGGAATAAGCTTCGAAGGCTATGCGTCACTTTGTGGGGAATTCCGCGCCTAGATGCGGCAGATTTCCGCGGGGCAGTCCGGGCAGCGGACGACCCGCTTGAGGCTCGACAGCTCGCGCACGACGATGTGTCCCTTCTCGTAGCCGATGATGCCTTCTTCTTTGAAAGCTGCAAGCATCCGGTTGACACTCTCCCGGCTCGTTCCGATCATATTGGCCAAATCGCTGTTAGACAGCTTGAGCCGAATGTAGATCCCATCTTCCACAGGCTCGCCGTAAGAATTGGTAAGGCGGATTAAGGTTGAGGCTAGGGCGCCCTTTTTGCCGTACAGGATCAGATCGCGGAATTTGGATTCGGTCGTTCGCTGCATGAGACTCATCCATTTGATGAACTGCAGGGCAAATTCTCCGCTCTCCGAGATCAATTGCTCCAGCTCCTTCTGCTGAATGACGCCTATCTCCGAATTTTGTACCGCGACGGCATCGTAAGAATATTGGACGGGGGCATAGCTCGCGAATTCCCCGAAGAAGTCTCCCTCTTGTAAATAGAATAGAATGAGATCTTTGCCGTCATCTGTAGATTTGGTAATCCTGATCTTCCCTTTTTTAACAAAAAAGAGGTGCTCTGCAGGTTCCCCCTCCCAGAACAAGTGAGAGCCTTTGGCCACGGAATGATCGTTCATCAGCCTGCTTAGCTGTTGGAAATGATCTTCCGCCAGAAAGTGGCCAATCTGATAATGAAGCTCATTCTTCTTCGGCTCGCATAGATTTGATGGGGACATGAGAAATTCCTCCTTGAGAAGCACTGTCCTTCTATTATAAACGATTTATGCTTGAAACTGTATGAGGAATATCTGTGTCCTCCCGCTTTTCCAAATAATCCAGCAAATAACTGGCGTAACCGATCGGGTGATGGCAGGACGCGGCCCACAGCTCGATTCTCCCGGTCTTCCGGAAAACATGGCCGACATCGGGAAGCCATCTTAGAAAGACGGGAATATCGGGCTCCTTCAGTCCGATCTCCATTCCGATGTCGGCCAACGAAGGCAGATACTGGCTAAGCTGCTCGCCGATGGCAACGGCTACCCTCTCTATTTCCTCCAGCAACGTAATTCCGTTGGCGGACAGCTTGGATTCCAGATGCTTCACGAACGGTTCCTTCTCCACATTCTCCTCCGGCTTCCACTCTTCGGAATCGGTATGGATCTCTTCCGGTTTTTCCACCAAACCTGTCAGCTGCCATTTCCCGGTTTCATTTCGCTGTACGCAGACATAGAAGAGAGCCGGCCTTCCGTCCCATCTCACCATGGAGACAGAGGGTCTGATCACATATTTGTTGTACAGCTCAATCAGAGTTTCCTCTTCCGTATGGAGCAAGCTCTGCGGAGAGTCCTCACCCGGATTTGACGTTCCGCTAAATATCCACTCTCCTTCCTCATTTTTCACGAGCTCGCGATACCCTCTATGGATTAAGGCGCTCCCCTTTTCCAATACGACGGAGGGATAGAGCTCAAGCATTCTTCGTAAGACTTCGGGAGAGAACGGATAAATAATCGGAAGATGAGGATGGAGGGAGGGATCGAGTGATAGTAAATGGCGAATGTCCGGCAAGCTGTATCGGTTGCAGGCATTGAATACGATCCGGCCTCCGGCGGTAGACCAGCGGGCCAGGAAATCGATGGACGGCTGCTTCCGGTATATCGCCCGGTTATACACAACAGTCGGAGTCTTCACGGTGACTCTTCTGTATGCTCCCTGTTTCCGGAGGATCGCCTTCACTTTCTTTCCTCCGCTCTTCAAGTCTTTTAAACGTAAATAACAAGGATTTACCCCGTATTTGGCGCCAGCCTCCTCATACTGATTCAGCAGAGCGACGTCCCCGGCTCCGTACAGAATTCGTCTGTATACCGGATCATTGACCAAGATTCCGACTAACCGCCCCATGACGCTCCTCCTTCCTGAAATCATCATATGTTATATGAAACTTGACGGTAACCGGAAAATCCATATGGCCGGGAGGCGTTATTTCATTTAAGCCGAAAGCCGTTCCGCTTGAGTAGTTATTGCATGCGGCAGTTGGGTGGGCGTCTAATTTCCTTTGAAATTAGATTTATAGGTGACCGCCCTGTCAGGCTCCGCATATGTTACAAATGACCAGGTAACTTGCAAGGGAGGAGTCGAGCGATGAAAAAACGAAAGGCATCACCTTCCAGAAAACGCGTACGGGAACGCGGGACGTTCATAGACGCTAATTTGTCGGAGTTGAACTGGCTGGATGACGATATTTACCGGGTGGAAGACAACCCCAAGGATAAAAAGGGGAGAACGGAAATCAGGCAAGTTAGGGAAAATGAAGATGGAACCGTCAAGAACGGATTGCAGCTTCACAGGATGGTACTGGAGAAGAAGAAGGAACGGGCCGGTCATGTTCCTGTACCCAGGCCGCCGCAGTCTCATCATGTCATTTCCCCTTCCGAGCCCAGGGAGGAAATTACGGATACTTCTACAAAAGACAGGGAACAGCAGTCCGTATCTGGCGTCCAAGAGGACTTAAGCTTTCAGGAGGATAAAAATAGTTCTGATACCGCCCATACGGAAAGTAAAGCCCGAGGAGAAGAGGGAAGGGTGGAGTCCAAGATGGCCTCTAACGAAGCTCAAGAAAAACGCTCTTCAACGGATCGTCCGGATAAGATGGCGGTATTGGATAGAAAGACGGAAATGCCGAATACCCCCATCATCTATACGGATGATCTGGTGGATGCGGCGGTTACCGGGGAGAAAATCGCCCCTCATGCGATTGATTCCCGCAAGCTAAAGCCCGGAAGCGTAACGACGGAGGCACTGGAGGATTTTGCCGTGTCCACCGAGAAGCTCGGCAACGGGACCGTTACCGGAATCAAGCTGGCCGAACAGGTGGTGGAAGAGAAGCACCTCATGGATCGGTCTATTTCCGGAGCCAAGCTCAAGGATTATTCCATATCCGGGGACAAGTTAAAGGATAACAGCATAACATCCGCCAAGCTGGCGGACAAAACGATTGATTCGATCAAAATTGCGGACGGCTCCATTCAAGCCAAGCACCTTCATCCCAACTCGATCTCGACGGAGCTTATCCAGGATCAGGCCATTACTACCGAGAAGATCAAGAGCGGCGCCATCCTTTCCAGCAATTTGGGCAATCAGGTTATCAATTCCGCCAAATTGGCCGACGGGGCGGTAACTACGGATAAACTGCGCGACGGGGCCGTCGTGTCAGATAAAATCTGCCCTAACAGCATAACTGCGGTACATCTTCAAGAGGAATCGGTGGAAGGAAGACATATCCGTGGCCGGTCTATCGGCAACAATCACTTGGCGGATGGCTCCATAACTCATGCCAAGCTGGCGGACCAGGCGGTACAATCCCAGAACATTGCTCCCCAGGCGATTGGAACAAGACATATGCAGGAGAAATCTTTGACCAGCGCTCTATTTGCGAAGGAGGCCGTCGATTCCGACATCCTTGCTTCTGAATCGGTCTTATCCAGACATATAGCAAGGGAGCAAATTACTGCCGAGCATCTGGCCTACCATGGGGTGACGCACTCCAAGCTTGCCGACGGAAGCGTCTCACGGGAGAAAATCACGGATGGGGCGGTAAGCGGTGAGAAACTGGCCGATGGAGCGGTTGGAACCACGAAGCTGGCACCTGATTCCATTCTTAGTGAGCATTTGACAGACGGCTGCGTCACACGGGAAAATCTGGCTCATCTTTCCGTAGAGGCTCATCATCTGAACCGCCATTCCGTCTCCGCGCAGCACATTCAGGACCGGGCGGTTTCGACCTCGGCCATTATGGATGAAGCGATCACCACTATAAAGCTGGCTGCGGGAGCCGTCACGAAGGAAAAGCTTAGCGAAGATTCGGTCGATAGCATTCATATTGTGTCCGAGGCCATTCGCGGCTACCATTTGCCAGCGGATGTCATCCGGACCTATCACCTGGACAGCGAGTCGGTAAGTGAGGATAAGCTGGCTCCGGAATCCGTCAACGGAAGCAAAATCAGAAAACAGGCCATAGGGACCCAACACCTGGTCGACGGTGCGGTGACGAGCGGGAAGCTTGCGCCTCAAGCAGTTAAGAGCGAGCATTTGGCCGACAGGTCGGTAACGACTGCACATCTCCATCCGCAGTCAGTCGGTTCGGAACAGCTTCAGGAAAACTCGGTGACAACCCATGCGCTGAGAGACAGCAGCATAACGACAAGCAAGCTGGCTACAGGGAGCGTAACTGCCGACAAGCTGGATATCGAAATTGTGTCCGGCAAGCACATTAAGACCGAAACGGTTCAAGGACGTCATATACAGCAGGGCAGCATTCAGGGCCGGCATTTGGAAAAAGGAGCGGTCCAAATGGACCATTTGGCTGCTCACAGCGTGGATGAGAGCAAGGTGAAGCCGGGCTCCATCCATACAGAGCAATTGGCCGGCGCGGCGGTGACGTCGGAGAAGCTGGCGACCGGGTCTGTCTTAAGCGGGCATATCGCCCATAAAGCGGTTCATACGGAACATCTGGGAGAGCGGATTATCCAGGAGACGCATCTCAAGGAAGGCTCCGTGACGGAGGATATTCTGGGCAAGGAGGCGGTAACGGGAAGCAAGCTGGCTCCCGGGGCCGTGACCTTCGACAAGCTCGCAGAGCAATCTGTCGGAGGAATTCACCTGCAGGAGCAGGCCATCGGCGAAGAACATCTTAGAGATGAGATGATAGCCCCCCGCCATTTAATGAAGGAGGCTTTTACATCCAATATTTTCGCCGACCAGGGGATAGACGGCAGCAAGGTGAAATCGTTGACGATCGATACCGAACAGCTGGCCAACGGTTCGGTGACCGCCGAGAAGATCATCTCGGGAGCTATACATGGCTATCACTTGGCAAATCATTCGGTGTCGACAGAGCATTTGGCCGGCCGCATTGTCGGTCCAGCCCATATCCAAGAGAATGCGGTAAGCGGGCCGATGCTGCAGAATGAATCGATCACCTCCGACAAGCTGGCTCCCGGTGCAGTGAACAGCACCATTCTTGAAGAAGAAACGGTCGAAAGCAGGCATATCCGTCTGAAGTCGATTGGCGAAGGGCATATTCAGGATGGAGCGGTAGTCGCCCGCCATATTCAGCCTGAAGGATTGACCGGAGCGCATCTGGCTCCTGAGAGTATAGACGGCTCTCGACTCCAACCGGGGAGCATAGGCCGTTTTCATTTGGAAGAACAGACAGTTACCGGAGCGCATCTGGCTCCCGGTGCGGTCGCCTCCGAGCATCTTCAACCGCAATCGATTCTGGCAGACCATCTGCGGCCGGGATTGATCGAAACCGGGCATATTCAGGAAGGAGCGATTACCGCCGAGCTGCTGCAGAAGGAGACGATCACCTCCGATAAGCTGGCATTGGGAGCAGTCACCGCAGAGGTGCTGGAGGAAGGAGCGGTCGAAAGCCGGCATATTAAACAGGATGCGATCCGCGGCTATCATATTCATATCGGATCGATTCTCGGCCGACACATTCAGACGGAAGCGATTCATGCCCGCCACATCAAGAAAGGGATACTGACATGGGATCATTTTGAGGAGCCGGGAGTGGACGCTTCGCTCGTTCGAAATTTGAGTGTAGAATCCGAGCAGATTGTCAATGGAGCGGTAACCGGGTCAAAGCTTGCAGTAGAATCGGTTGGCAGTGAGCATATCGTCAGCGAAGCGGTAAGCTCCGATCATATAGCCCCCGAAGCGGTGACGGAGGAGCATCTGAAGGATGGAGCAGTAACCGGACCGAAACTTGCAGTAGAATCGGTTGGCAGCGAGCATATAGTCAGCGAAGCGATAAGC
>NZ_JBQCLK010000028.1:0-67737 GCF_051966115.1 Paenibacillus sp. SAFN-117 | reverse complement strand
CCGAAACTTGCGGCGGAATCGGTTGGCAGCGAGCATATCGTCAGCGAAGCGATAAACTCCGGCCATATAGCACCCGAAGCGGTGACGGAGGAGCATCTGGAGGATGGAGCAGTAACCGGACCGAAACTTGCAGTAGAATCGGTTGGCAGCGAGCATATAGTCAGCGAAGCGATAAGCTCCGGCCATATAGCGCCCGAGGCCGTGACGGAGGAGCATCTGGAGGATGGAGCGGTAACCGGCCCCAAGCTTGCAGTAGAATCGGTTGGCAGCGAGCATATCATAAGCGAAGCGATAAGCTCCGGCCATATAGCACCCGAAGCGGTGACGGAGGAGCATCTGGAGGATGGAGCGGTAACCGGGCCGAAACTTGCGGCGGAATCGGTTGGCAGCGAGCATATCGTCAGCGAAGCGATAAACTCCGGCCATATAGCACCCGAGGCCGTGACGGAGGAGCATCTGGAGGATGGAGCGGTAACCGGCCCCAAGCTTGCGGCGGAATCGGTTGGCAGCGAGCATATCGTCAGCGAAGCGATAAGCTCCGGCCATATAGCGCCCGAGGCCGTGACGGAGGAGCATCTGAAGGATGGAGCAGTAACCGGGCCCAAGCTCTCTACTGATTCTGTTGGCAGCAAGCATATCGTCATTGAAGCGATAAGCTCCGAGCATATAGCACCCGAAGCGGTGACGGTGGAGCATCTGAAGGATGGCTCGGTGACGGCCCCGAAGCTTGCTGAACGAAGCGTCGCCGGAATCCACATCCAGCCGGGCAGCATTCAACTGGAGCACTTGGCTCCCGAGCTGCTGGAGAACCTGCAGCGGACCGTTACCGCTGCTGTCCTTCCGGCGGAAACACCGGAAGTTGCCGCAGGCCCGCAGGAGACTTCCTCGACAGAGGAAGCGCAAGGCGCTGAGTCTTTGGAAGAAGGGCTTGAATCTGTGGCAGAACCCGCCGTTCCCGCATCCGATTCCGAAGAGGAAGTGAATGCGGAGGCACCGGTACCCGGAATGGAAGAAGCTAAAGATGAGAAGTTGGCAGAAACTAAGGATGCGCTGGTATCCGGATTGGAAGCAACAGAGAATGTACCGCTATCAGGACCGGGAGAACCGTCGAATTCGCCGTCGTCCAAGTCCGACGGGGCACAGCCAGAATTGGCTGCCCAAGCGACTACAGTCTCTCCCCTGCAGCAGTTCGGAGCAGCGCCATTCCGAATCGGGCTGGAGGAAGATTCGGTCGAGGTCGCCGTCAAGCTTCCTCAGGCTTACTCCGATGATCGTTATTCCATCGTGGCGATGACGAACCATCCGGCCTGCTATGCCGTATTGAAAGAGCAGGCGGCCGGCTCGGCTGTCATAGAGGTTGTTCGGACCAGACTGTGCCCGGCTTTCGATGGAATGATCACCTGGATTGCCCTCGGCCACCAATAACACACGAACGAGAAGACGCCCGGTAAACCTTTGGCCGGGCGTCGTTTTTTTTGTTTATCCAGATGCTGCGACAGAATTTGTGGGCCTGCATTTATTTATAGCCAATTCAATTTGCGTTTCTAACGCTCCCCTTATGCCTTCTTGGGAGCAAAATGTTCCATGGAACAGACTTACAAACCTTATTACAAAACAACCTATTACAAAACAACCTATTACAAAACAACCTATTACAAAACAACCTATTACAAAACAACCCCTTTTACCAAACCCCCATAAAACTTTTCGTGAAAGCTGCTTGAGATGAAAAAAAAGTTGTTTCCGGTATTTACATTTATCTCTTAATTGATGCTTTTGACTGTTATCCCTTAGACTCAGAAAAGATTATGACTTGCTTTCCTTCAGCCTTGCCACTGTCCTTGTAATTTTTAATCGGTATCTATCCTGGGCATGGTGTCTGGTCACCCACGTGTAAGGGGCAACTCACCCCGGGAGTAGCGTGTTAAGATGGTGGGGAGCTGATCAATATGTTTGGAACCTTTCGGGCCATCGGTGAGAGGAAATTGAGCAGTAGGGATAACAGTCAAAGGATGAGAAGAAGCAACAGGCTGGGCAAGAGTAACTGAGCGAAGGGGATAGCGGTTCAAAGGGTGAGCAAAGAGCAACAGGCCTCGGCACGAAGCTACTGAGTGAGCGGGATAACAGTCAAAAGGAGAGAAGAAGCAACAGGCGAGCAAGAGTAATTGAGCGAAGGGGATAGCGGTCCATAGGGTGAGCAAAGAGCAACAGGCCTTGGCACGAAGCTACTGAGTGAGTGGGATAACAGTCAAAAGGAGAGAAGAAGCAACAGGCTGGGTAAGAGTAACTGAGTGAAGGGGGGTCCAAAGGGTGAGCAAAGAGCAACAGGCCTCGGCATGATGCTCCTGAGTAAGCGGGATAACAGTCAAAAGGTCGCCGGAGGAGGAGCCGGGCCCTAAAACGCAGAAGTCCCTACAAATAGGTAAATAAAAGGCGGATGGATCCGGTTCTAGATAAGAAACATTGAAATGAACTCTGCCCAATAAATTAAACTTGTGTTTTAATAGAATTAATGAACAAGGATCACATTATCGATCCTTGTACTGCGGGCTGGAAAATATAATGTATAATTAATAAAAAAATGGAGGGAGAGGAGAAGAAATAATATAGAAGTTAATTCCTTTTTTACAAAAAATGGTAATAAAAAGGAGGTTGTTAATATGAGAAAGAATAGAATCTTTGTGCTCATAATGATGATCTGGCTTACCATCTTAACGGTTTGGTCGATCAATAAAGTAACCGCATCCCTGACCTTTGACCGCCCCATAACCATAAGCGGGTGGCCGGAGCAAAACCAGCAAATAACGGCCGTTCCGATGGACAAGAATACGGTGTGGATTATTGATTCCAACGATTATAGTTATATTAAGGTGATTACTCGTGATAATGAAGGCTTTAAAATAACACAGTCCTTCATGTCTCTAAGGAATGAATAAAAGCCATCTGTACATATTCAAGGTGCTGTTAATCTTTTTCCCCCGGTGCTTTCTGTCCTCTCCGTTCCAGCCTGCGGTACTGGACAAGCATAGCCGCCCGCCAAGGAAGCAGCATGCCGAACGCCAGAATGAAGAAAATTCCGGCACTTTGGGAAATAGTAATATAAGGCTCCAGAACATCGTGCAGTAGAGTACGCACTAGCAGCAAACCTATGATAACGACAATGAACATGCTTGATCGCTTTAAATAAATCTCATCGCCTACCTGATGAAATTTAGAGGTACGGATGAGCGGGTAAGAAAAAAGCAGCGCCCCGACCAGAAAGGCAGCAGCGACCCATGTCCACGGGATGCGGAATGCGGGTGCCAGAAACATTAAAAAGCCTGTTGCCATTCCGACAGGAGGCATAATGATTTTCTTGAGAGAGGTCGGTTTGTTAGCTGCCCTCAGTCTCAGAACAATGACGGCGCTGCCCGCGAACAGCGATACGAGGATGGACAGGACCTGCGGAGAAAACAGTGCGTGAGTCATCACAATATCACTCCATTTGCAAAAGTATGTGGCCATGGAATGAAGTAGGTCACCTTTCTATTGTAACTAATGTTGCAGCTATCTTCAAAACAGCCGTTGAAGCTAGCAATTACATAGATAATCCGCAGATTAGATAGGCGGCAGTCGGTCATGCGTTCATTATCAGTTTCTCCGTAGCTATGGCTGGTATGGACAAGATCTGAGCAAATGATTATTTATGTTATGGGGATTATTTCCTATGCTGATGAAGAATTTAATCATTTGAGTCAGGAGGGGAAATAGCGACCGTAATCTTTAAAAGAAGGCTGGCCATGCTGATGGTGATCACGACTATTTTGTATGCGTTTACAGTGTGGGTACCGACTGCGGTAACTCCAGTTATGGCTGCGGAGGATTATCTAGTTAATGATGATTTCGAGGATGGAGCAGTTCCAGACAGCTATATAATTAACCCGAATCCGCCAACGGCCGACAATTACGTTGAGGTAAGGGAAGATCCGGCGAATCCGGGGAATAAGGCTCTATATCTTCATGATACTGCCGGAACTACCTCTGTGGCCCGCTCCTTCCTCCCGCAGACGAGCGGTAGGCTGATTCTGGAAGCCGATTTCATGCATCATGAGGGTAAAACGAACGGAATGAGAATTATCCGTCTTCAGTCCTCGGACAATAAAACGGCGGTAAGCATTGAAACAAACAGCGGTCAATTTTCATATCGGAGGGCGTCAGCGGCTTCCCATAGCCTTTTTTATAATTACAGCGCCGACACCTGGTATAAGCTTAAGATCGTTGCTGATCTGGACCGACAATGTGCGGACATCTACCTGGACGGAGAACTTATGCTGACGGATCAGCCCTTCGACGCCGAAGTCCGGGATATAGCGAAATGGGATTCCAACACTCCGGGCAGCTCTAATCGCAGCCATTTTCTGGATAACATCAAGGTATATAAGAACGATCCGGTTACAGTTCCCCTCCCGCCGTCAGAGCTTCGTGCCCGCTCCATGGACGGCAGCGTGGAATTAAGCTGGGGGGCTGTCACCGAAACAACCTACTATACGGTTAAGGCGGGAACCGCTTCCGGCCAATATGACTTGTTCTACCGGACGGAGAATGCGGCGGTCACCTCTTATACGATAGAGGGGTTGAACAATGGCACACCTTACTACTTCACGGTGAGCGCATCCAATTCCGTGGGAGAAGGACCGAATGCGGCAGAGGTTACCGCGACACCGTCAGCCGCCCCGCCGGAACCGACCGGAGTATCGGTCCATGCCGGAGATAAGCAAATCCGACTGTCCTGGGATGCTGTAGCGGGTGCCGAATCCTATACGGTTAGAAGCAGCACCGTTTCCGGCGGGCCTTATACGATTGCCGCCTCGGGGCTTGCGGAAACGGAGTACACTTATACCGGTCTGCTTAACAATAGAACGTATTATTTCGTAATCAGCGCCGAGACGAACGGAGTGGAAGGCCGGACATCGGAAGAAATTGCTGCCTCTCCGATTTCGTCGAAGCCTGTGCAAGCGCCGATGAATTTAAGGGTTCCTCCTATGGCTTATGACGAGCAAAGCATCATTCTGGTTTGGGAAAAGCCGGAGGAATACAGCGGCATTCGCGATTACCGCGTTTATCAGGATGGAAAATTTATTGGCACCGCTAATGAGAACACGGCGATTCATTCCCCGGCCAGGCGCTTCATCGACAAGTTCTATGCCGAGGATACAGAGCAAATCCATGTGCCGATATCCATGCATAACTTTACAGTCACCGGTCTCGCTCCGTCAACGGCTTATACCTTCACTGTGACCGCGGTTGACGCCGACGGCAACGAATCTCCCGCCAGCAATCCGGTAACACAGACTACGGCTGCCGTTCCCGAAATATTTAACATCGAAGATTATGGGGCGGTGGGTGACGGCGAGACATTGAACACTGCAGCCATTCAGGCGGCGATCGATGATGCGACGCCGGGAGGCAAAGTGGTTATTCCTCCGGGTGTTTTCAAATCCGGGGCCATCTGGTTGAAAAGCGATATGACTTTGGAAATCAGCAGAGGAGCAACGCTTCTCGGTTCGGAAGACCCGGAGGATTACCCCTACGGCTATATGCTGTATAACTATACGACGGTACCTCGTTTTTACTCGCTGATTAACGCTCATACTTATGACCGCGGGACGCTCCGCAATATCCGTATTGTCGGAGAAGGCACGATAGACGGGAACGGATGGCTGCCGCCGGTTCGGTATGATGATGATTATTTCCCAGTCCAACCGCCGGGCAATAACTCCACGTACGAGCAGTTTGGCGTATTGGCCAAAAATCAGACAAACTATGCCCGCGATGTACTCGGCTTAACTCAGGCAGGTGCTTATTCGACACGCTCCAATCTAATTACTCTTAGGGGTGTCGAGAATGTTTTCTATGGCGGATTTACCGCTTTAAATCCGTCCAACCATACTTTGGTTAATCTGGATTCCGATCACATTACCGTCGGAGGAGTCAAGCTGCTTACCTTCGATGACAACAATGCGGATGGGATTGAATTTGGCGGCGGCGAAGATCTGGTTGTGTTCAACAACGTTTTTGACACCGGTGATGATTCGATGAATTTTGCCGCCGGACAAGGGGCTCAAGGACAGAAGGAGGAGCCTACGCGTAATGCATGGATTTTTAACAACTACATGCGGGAGGGACACGGTGGCGTCGTTATGGGAAGCCATACGGCGGCCTGGATTGAGAATATATTGGCCGAAGACAACGTAATGGACAGGACGGAAGTCGGACTGCGCGCCAAAACGAGTACTCCTACCGGCGGCGGAGCAAGGAATATTGTGTTCCGGGATACCGCGATGAGAAACGGCAAGAATCAGGCCTTTATTTTTACTTCGTCTTACTCTGACGTGAATTCGGCGATTGAATATGAGCCTGCCGACCGGCCTTCCCAATTTAAGGGCATTTACGTTCATAACGTATCTGTCGACCATTATGCCAAGGAATCGATTAACGTGGCAGGGGTAGACGGGGGCTTTCACGAGGATATTCATTTCGACCACGTGACCTTCTATCGCTCCAAGCCCGCCAACATCAATTATATGCGCGGCAGCACCTTTAACCACGTGGTGTTCGTTGATCTGCAGAATCCTTGGGCCATAACGAATTCATCCGATCTGGAATTCAGCGGAATGACAACCATGAACACGGCTTCTGAGGATGCGGCTGTGCCGCCTCGCTGGCCGGAGGGAAGCCAATTAACGGCTCCCGCAGTTAACGATACCTCCGTCACTCTCACCTGGATCCCGGCGCAGGATAATGTGAAGGTAACGGGATACAGAATATTTGAGGGCGATACTATCGTTGGCGTTTCAACAGCGACAGGCATGGGGGAAGCGGCCAATACATATACGGTTCAGGGCCTCTCTCCCGGTTTAAGCTACGAGTTCAGGGTGGAGGCGGCGGACGCCACAGGAAACTGGACGGATGCGGGAATAAGACTGAACGTGGTGACAACGGGGCATAAGGATACAGTACCGCCCGTAGTTCCGGACGGAAGCCGGATTGAGCTGGCGGACAAAATCCATACGACCTGGCTCACGATAAAATGGCCTGAGGCTTCGGACAACATAGGAGTTCACAAGTATCTTATTTACGTCAACGGCGAACTGAAGGGCCAGAGCAGAGTAACGTCCTCTTCCCCGGGGAACATGTATACAGTGACGGGTTTGTCGTTCGAAACCCCGTATACTATCGAGGTGGAGGCGGCAGATGCTGCCGGAAATACGGCGAGATATCCCGAACCTCTTGTCGTAACTACGGCAGGGGCTTATGATACCGCTGTCCCCTATTGGCCGGAAGGGGCAGAATTGACGACAGAATCAGTTGCGCCGGACAGTGTGCTTCTGCGCTGGACGGAGGCGAAGGATGATTTGGGAGTCACGGGCTATCGAATTTATAAGGATGGCAAACCGTTTGAGGGTGAAGTGAAATTTACACCGGCCAACCAAGCTCATACAGTCCCAGGTGAAGCCACTTCGTTCAAAGTGGACGGATTATTGCCCGAAACCGAATATCGCTTCAGGGTTGAGGCAGGGGATGCGGCCTCTAAATGGACGGGCAGCGGCCCGAGCGTTACGGTAAAGACATCTGCCGCCGGTGAAGGTCCTCCGGACCCGGTCGATCCGACAGACCCTCCGGCCCCGGTTGACCCGACAGACCCTCCGGCCCCGGTTGACCCGACAGATCCTCCGGACCCGGTCGATCCGACAGATCCTCCGGACCCGGTCGATCCCACGGATCCGCCTGACCCGTCTCCTGGACGCGATCCGCATCCGATCGGGGGCTACTGGCCGCTGGTTACCCGCTGGAGCGATGTAATCTCGCACTTTGTAGAAGGGGCTCAGGTCCGGGTTAAGATCGATCCGGTCCGGATGAAGGATTGGCTGAGCAGAAATCCGGAGAAGGCTCCTTACTTGGAAATGGGAACCCAAGGCGACGCGCATGATATTACGTTCGAATGGAGCGGCGAAGTCGTCCGGAGGCTGACGGAGTGGAATGCGGACATTACCCTCCTATTGGACGCGGGGTTCGCTGCCTTTTCCCTCCCCTTAAAGCTGTTGAACGACCCGGGCATTGAGGAGGAACTGCGTACTGCGGCAGAGGACATTGTCTTTACAGTCAGGGTAAACCTGGCGGACGAAAATTTCGTTAAACGTTTGGAGATTTATTTGCAGAATCATGGAATGAAGCGGGAGTCGGATATCGTTCAATGGACGGCGACAGCATCTGTTGACGGACGCGTAATCGAACTGCGGGATATCGGCATGCATTATGGCCATTATTTGCCGATAGCCAATGAGAGCATAGAGCCCGATCGTTCCACTGTTGCTCAATATGATCCGGCTGATCAGCGGCTGTCCTTCGTCCCATCTGTCTTCCGGAGGACGGAGGAAGGATGGGGGGCGGACTTCAGGCGGATAGGCAGCGGCTTCTATTTGGCGATAAGCCAATCTCGCTCCTTCAGCGATATGGAAGGCCATTGGGCGGAGGAAGATGTGATCATGCTGGCAAACAAACTCCTTGCGGAAGGGATTGCGAATGACCAATTCGCGCCGGAGCTTCCGGTAACCCGTGCCCAGTTTACGGAATGGCTGGTGCGGGTGCTCGGGTTAAGCGAAGCGGGAGCGGGTGATGAGCCGCTCTTTAAAGACACCGCGCCCGGAGACTGGTTCTCCCGATCGGTGGCAACCGCTGCGAAGCATCGGCTGGTCGTTGGTTATGAGGACGGGAGCTTCCGGCCGAATCAGGGGATTACGCGGGAGGAAATGGCCGTCCTGGTCCATCGTGCTTGGACATTCGCAGACGGAAGGGCCTTGTCACAGAGTCCTGTAAACCGGATACCGCAGTTCCTGGATACGGACAGGATCAACCTGTGGGCCATACCGGCGGTTCAACGGTTGGCAGAGAGCGGATGGATTGAGGGAAGAGCCGACGGATTCTTCGAACCGCAGCAGCCGGCAAGCAGAGCGGAGGCGGCGGTCATGCTGGTGAGGCTATTGAGACAGCTTGATTTTATTAAGTGACCGTAACGCCGATCGGGGACCAAGCCTCTCCGGTCGGCGCCTCATCAGTTGTCCTCCGCATAATTTCATATTCTCGGCAGCGCCTAACCTAACGGTTAGGCTTTTTTTGTGTTTTTGGAGGATGTGAAGAGTCCCGGTTACAGGTGCCGTTACACAACTTTCACGGAGACATACAATGGGATGAAAACCATTGAGCCCGAACAAGTTGTTCGGCTAACAGAAAGGCTAGATTATCCGGGTTCATTATCCGAAAATCCAAGCAGCGGTTGTCTTCCGAAAGAGCCGTACATTTTCCGAATCCGGTATGAGTGAGGGGTTGAGATGACAAGAAAAGTACGAACAAGAAGAGGCCGGCGCCAAGTCCTCAGCTCCCGCGCAAGGAAGGCTGCAATCCGCTGGGGACGCAGACGGCAGGGGAAAATAACCGGCTCGAGAAACAGAAGAAGAGGCATCGCACCCAGGCTGAGAAAATACAATCGCGGCAGCAGGGCAAGCCGGACAGCAAGAGCAAAACTCCTTCGCCACCCGGCTCCGCCCTTCCCCGCCTCCGCGATCAGCCGGACGACGGCTATTCTAGGTGTCCAAGAGCCCTATCCGGCTGTCCATTCTATCCTGGATGAGCTGCAGAAGCTGCCGCTTGAGGACATTATTCTCGTCCTCCGCCATTCCGATGACGCTTGGTTCGCTCAACTGCGGGCACATCCCGCCAGGCCGATCCTTGTGCGTGCGCAACCGCCATCGGAATCCGATACGGAGGCCAGGGAGGCCGGCGCGAGGATCAGCCGCTCCGACATTCTGCTCTTTGCCGATGCGGAGAAAGCTGTTCCGGCCGAAGCTCTCGTACCTCTCATCCTGGCTGTTGCCGGCGGGGTGGAGATGGTCGTGCAGAACGGGTCTGCGGGTCCCCCCTCCCTCCCCTACTCCCTCTCTCGGACGGCTGCCGAGCGGATGGGGTACGGTCGTGCGGCCGATCCCAGCGCTGCCTTATCTGATGCTCTCCGATTGGGTATGAGTGTACAGGCACCCATAGCCGCGGGTGCTGCAGAAGCCCCTTCGGGAGAGCAGGAAAAGCTGCAGGTTAGCAGTCATTCGCTCCAACCCCGGAGTGCGTCGGAGCCTCCAGGCCCCCTGCTTTCCCGGGATTCGGACGATCTGCCGCATGTGGCAGGGGGAGAACGGCCATGACAATGACGAGCATCATCATCCCGACGTATAATGGCCGGGAACTGCTGGCGGCTTGCATTCAGTCCATTCGCTCCTCTACCTCCTCTCCTTATGAGCTGATCGTGGTGGATAACGGTTCTGTCGATGGTACAGCGGAGTATTGCCGTGAGGAACAGCTTACTTATGTCGGGCTGCCGGATAACCGAGGTTTTCCGGCCGCTTGCAATATAGGGTTGAGGCTGGCGAAGGGAAGCTCCCTGATGCTCCTTAACAATGATGTAGTCGTAACCGGCGGATGGCTGGAACGATTGCTTGAAGCTTTGCACAGCGCCCCGGATATAGGAATCGTCGGCCCCTGCTCCAATCGGGTAAGCGGAAGCCAGAAGGTCCGCTTGGGCTATGCCTCTATGGAGCAGTTCCACTGCGAGGCTCATCGGTATATGGAAGCGAGAAGGGGAATCCGTACGGCCACCCGGCGCTTGACCGGCTTCTGCTTTCTATTCAGAAGAGAGCTGTGGGAGCGGATCGGGGAATTGGATGAGCGATTTACTCCCGGTTATTACGAGGACGATGATTATTGTTATCGGGCAAGGAGAGCCGGTTACCGGCTGCTGATTGCCCGGGATGCGTATGTTCATCATATCGGCAGTGCCAGCTTCCGCAGGCATTCGAAGCGGAGCAAACTGCTTTATATCAACCGAAGAAAATTTATTCGAAAATGGGGAGTTCATCCGCATCGGTTTATCTGATGAAGGACCTGACAGGCAACCTGTCAAGTCCATGACCATAACGGATGAAGGGGAGGAAAGCTTATGAAAGGAGTTATTCTGGCAGGCGGCAAAGGTACCCGATTGGCGCCGCTGACGG
The DNA here is from genome assembly GCF_051966115.1 of Paenibacillus sp. SAFN-117. Lineage (NCBI taxonomy): Bacteria > Bacillati > Bacillota > Bacilli > Caryophanales > Paenibacillaceae > Paenibacillus > Paenibacillus sp. SAFN-117. The sequence continues at coordinate 56,659 of NZ_JBQCLK010000028.1, read as the reverse complement.
CGGTAGTTAATAAACATCTCCTGCCGGTAGGGAAATATCCGATGATCCATTACAGTGTACTGAAGCTGCGCGAAGCGGGAATCACCGATATTCTGCTGGTGACCGGCCGGGAAGCGGCCGGAGATTTCATCAGGTATTTGGGGAGCGGCTCGGAGATGGGGGTCCGTCTTACCTATCGGGTTCAAGAGGAGGCTGCCGGAATCGCGAATGCATTGGAATTGGCCCGGCCCTTTATTCAGGAAGGGGAAAAATTCGTCGTTATGCTGGGGGATAATTTATTCGAGGAGAGCCTGACACCTTTCGTCCGCAGCTTTGAACAAAGGGAAGGCGCAATGGTGCTGCTCAAGAAAGTCGATGAGCCCTATCGTTACGGAGTCCCCGTCTTTAGGGAAGGACGTATTATCCGAATTGAAGAAAAGCCGGACCATCCCCGTTCGGAATATTGCGTCACCGGGATCTATTGGTATGACAGCGGAGTATTTGATCGAATAAGGCGAATTGTCCCTTCGGAGCGGGGAGAACTGGAAATATCCGATGTTAACAACCTGTATGCCGAGGAAATGCTTCTTGCCTATGAAGTAATGGCCGATTGGTGGATTGATGCGGGCACATTCTCTTCCTTGCAGGAGGCCTCCAAGTACATGCTTAAACGGCAAGAGTGAGGCTGCCGGTTCTAACGGACCGGGCGCATCGCGGAAGAAGAACAACATTCGGGAAAGGAGCTGCAGATGTCATGAGAAGCGGCAGACAGGCTACATTCATACGCAGGAGGACGGGCAAAACCAGGCGCTTGGCAGGCGGGCGGACAGAGGACGGATTCCGCGCAGGCCATGCAGACGGATGGAGCGACGGTTATCATTACGGCCGCTGCCGGAAGGTGATGGAACAGGTTCCGGACCCATCCGAAATTTTGTATGACCTTCATGTCGTTTTTGTTCACGAGGCGCTGTTTGCCCTTAATGAAGGCATTCGCAGCGGTCTTGAATCGTTGGTCTCGCGAGTGTCGGTCGTCAATCCGATGCAGGCGGACGCGGCGGCCTATATTGCAGGTCTTGCTCCTGATTTGGTCCTCGTCTTGAACGGAGTTCATGCTTTTCCCCCCGAGCAGGCGCAGGCACTAAAGCAATACGGGGTGAAAACCGCGGTATGGTTCGCCGACGATCCGTATTTCACGGACGTCTCCTCCCAAATCGCCCCTTTATATGATTATGTATTTACGCATGAAATGGGCTGTGTTCCCTTCTACCAAGGCCTTGGCTGTCCAAATGTGCACTATTTGCCGTTGGCGGCCAGCCGCAAGGTGTTCTACCCTCAGCCTGTAGGCAGCGAGTACCGGACGGATATTTGTTTTATCGGCACCGGATTCTGGAACCGGATCTCCTTCTTCGATCAAATCAGCCGATACTTGACCGGGAAGAAAGTGATGATTTCGGGAGGTCTCTGGACGAGGCTCAAAGCCTATCCGCGGTTAAAGCATCGGATTACGCTTGCAGGAACGCCCTTCGAGCAGACAGCGGCCTATTATAGCGGAGCCAAGATCGTCGTCAATCTCCACCGGGCTGCGGAAGACAGCCAGCATAATAAAAATTCCCGCCGGCTTCCCGCGCTGTCCGTCAACCCGCGGACATTTGAGATGGCGGCCTGCGGGACTCTGCAGCTCACCGATATTCGCCAGGACCTGAACGATTTCTATATTCCCGGCAGCGAGATAGAAACTTATACATCCGCACAGGAATGGATCGAGAAAGTGGAATATTATTTAAATCATGAAGACCGACGGCGGGAAGTAGCGCTGCGCGGGTTACACCGAACCATGAAGGAGCATACTTACCGCCATCGGCTGATTCAGCTGTTAACGACGGTATTCGGCGATAGACTCGAGTCAGCAAATAAACGATCGGAGGTGACATCATGAGACGTTCGCCGGGAAGGGCCCAGCCTCGTTATACTGCGGGAAGAATGATCGGTTATCAGCAAGGACTTATAGAAGGTCGCCACTATGGAAGAGCATTGGCGGTCAAGCAGCAGTTCGCCGCGATGCACCAACCGCGGTTATGGAACAAGCGGGTTCTGTTCGTAACAAGCGGCAAAGGCTTCCCCTACTCTCCGCTGGACGAGGCGGTGGCCGCGGCATTGCGTAAAATGACGGCCTATTGCGAAACGGCTCTGCCTAATGATCCGATTCTCGGCATTATCGATCGGGTGCAGCCGGATCTTGTGCTGGTATTGGAGGGGATGGTACTTCCTCCGGACGTTATGAATACGATCCACTCGCGGGGAATCCGAACAGCGCTATGGCTGACGGATGACCCTTATTATACGGATATTACAGGCCGAATCGCCCCCTATTACGAATTTGTGTTCACACTTGAAAAAAGCTGTCTCCCGTTTTATCAGCAAATGGGCTGTTCCCGTGTCCATTATTTGCCGTTGGGGGCCAATCCCGATGTTTTCCTGCCGCGTCCCGTTCACCCGTTCCGGCGCCGGGAGATCAGCTTTATCGGAACCGGGTATTGGAATCGGATCGCCTTCTTCAATCAAGTGCTCCCCCATCTTCATCACCGCAATTTCCTGTTGTCCGGCTGGTGGTGGCATCGACTTAGGCGGTTCCGTACGTATCGCCGCAAGATTCAGCTGGGCAGATGGATGGGCCCGCAGGAAACTTCGGAAGTCTATTGTGCTTCCCAAATCGTCATCAATTTGCATCGCGCCTTCGATGATGAGTCCTATAATTCCAACAGCCGGAAAATTCCGGCGGTATCCCTCAACCCGCGGACATTTGAAATCGCCGCTTGCGGGGCTTTTCAGCTAACAGACGAAAGATCCGACCTTGCAAGCTTCTATGTTCCCGGAGAAGAAATCATTACCTACAGCTCTCCGAGCGATTTTGTCGAGAAGGTGAACTATTATTTAAGCCGGCCGGAGGAAAGAAGGGATATTGCGCTGAGAGCTTTAAAACGGACCCTGCATGAGCACACCTACGAGCAGCGGCTGAATCAGCTCTTTACTATCATCTTTGAACAAACGCCGGGCTGACGGGCGCGGCCTGTCGCCTCAATTTTACAGAAGGAGGTCGCATGACTATGGCAGCTCATTCTATGCGGGCAAGACGAAGGAGCTTGCGGAGCCGCAAAGCTTCTCCGATACGGCTTCATGCCAGACCGGCCAGAAGAAGAACGGCGCGCCGGAGAAACGGTTTATCCTCCCGCCGGTCCATGTTCCGTCGGAAGGGTAAGGCTGCACGCGGACGCAGACGGCTTGGAACGAAACGAACAAGAAGTTACATCCCCCGCAGAACCGGCCCTTACTGGCAGGGCTATCAGCTCGGATACCGGCAGGGCTTCGATGAAGGGGCGGCACAGGGAATGGCGGAGGGAGCCGAAGGGCTTCAGGCTTCCGCTTGAACATGTTCCCGCCGTTTTCCAGAGCCTAGCCGTTTTTCCGGCAGAGTCCGAAGATGCTGAATTCTACTTTATGTCCTTAGCGGAGGCTTCCCTCGAGCAGGGAAGATCCTTCCATCCTACGGGGACAAGCCTTTACTTTTTCTCTATTCTTCTTCTCCTATTTCCTCTCTAATGGCAAATTCCATATTTTCTACTATTCTATGATTCTTCTCTACGAAAGATTCCTGTTGAATTACGAAATGACCGGCCCTTTTTTTGCTAGTGAAAGAATTGCCTGAAGATAGATGTCAAGGTCATAAGCCCCGATGAAACAGGGGATGGACGACCGCCAATTTTTTTCAAGATAGGTTTCTGCTTCATTTATATGAAAAGAAGACTGCATACTATGTATCCTAGTAACACTTATCCCTTAAGTTCTTTTACCCCTATTCCGACGGCTCGACATCACTCCAAGCATGGCTAGCATCAGTCGCATAAAATTACGAGTTGCGCCAGTTAACTTGATGTATTCATTAGGGGACTTGTGAACAACTGCCAGATGGAAAGGAGAGAGCTGCGGATGAAGGTCGTCATTATGGCCGGAGGCAAAGGAACCCGATTCTGGCCGAGAAGTGTTGAGCGCAAGCCTAAACAGTTTTTATCCCTCACCTCGAAGGAAACAATGCTGCAGGTTACGTACGGACGGTTTCGCAAATGGCTGCCGCGGGAGAGCATTTATGTAGTTACAACGAAAACCTATCGATCCCTGGTAGAGCAGCAGCTCCCGGACTTGCCCGCGGACCATATTATCGAGGAGCCGGCCCCTCGGGATACCGGTCCTTGCGTAGCTCTGACGGCGAATTTTTTCTTGAGGAGAGAAGAGGATGAAGTGATCGTGACCGCTCCGTCCGACCAATATATTCCCGATGACGAAGCGCTGATGAAGGCTTTGTGGAAGGCCGAGCAGAGAGCGGAAAGCGATTTGGCCATCGTTACGCTTGGAGTGATCCCGACCAGAGCCGAGACCGGCTACGGGTATATTGAGGCGGAGGAAAGCGCAGAAGGCATCCGGCGGGTCCGCAGATTTATCGAGAAACCTTCTCACGAGAAGGCCCAGGAGCTGATTCTCCAGCCCAATATGTATTGGAACAGCGGGATTTTCATCTGGAAGCCTTCTACGATTGCCTATTATATGAAGCTCTATCAAGCATCAATCTGGAAGAGAATAGACCTGCCGGGGGATACCTGGAAGGAAGGCTATTCCGAGCTGCCTAAAATATCCGTGGATTACGCGGTGCTGGAGAAAGCCGATACGATCTGGACGGTACCGGTCGACTTCGAATGGGATGACGTCGGGTTGTGGACGTCTTTGGAAAGAATTCACGGTACGGATGAGCACGGCAACTTGGCGGAGGGCCCCATCCGATTTTTACATTCGTTCAACAACATCGTCTTTACGGACAAAGCGAAGACGGTCGTCATCGGAGCCGCAGACCTGATCATCGTCTCTACCGGGGAAGGGCTGCTGGTATGCCACAAATCGGATGAGCAGCTCATTAAACAGGTTCTGCAGGAGTGGGAACGCGAAGAAGAAGGAGGAAGCGAGAGAGAATGAAGGCATTGATTACTGGAATATCGGGATTTGTAGGAAGCCACTTGGCCGAGTATTTGCTCGGCAAGCAGGTGGAGGTGACGGGAACGATACGCAATCGCAGCCGAATGGACCATATCCGTCATCTTAAAGATATTCAATTGGTCGAGTGTGAATTGAGGGATCCTTTTTCGGTGGAATCCTTGCTCGCGAAGGTTAAGCCGGATCTTATTTTTCATCTGGCCGCACAAAGCTTTGTTCCGACCTCATGGAATTCGCCTGTGGATACGATCCACAATAATGTGGCCGGACAGGTGAATATCTTTGAAGCGGTGCGCAAGCATGATCTGGACTGCAAAATTCAGATTGCCTGCTCCAGCGAGGAATACGGGCATGTGGAGCCTGACGAGGTGCCGATCAAGGAAACGAATCCGCTCCGCCCGCTAAGCCCTTATGCTGTAAGCAAAGTAGCCCAGGAATATTTGGGCTATCAATACCACAAAAGCTACGGGCTGAAGGTAATCCCGACCCGTACCTTCAACCATACCGGACCGCGCCGCGGAGAAAATTTCGTAACCTCGAATTTTGCCAAGCAAATTGCGGAAATCGAGAAAGGCATCAAGCCTCCGGTACTTATGGTCGGCAATCTGGAAGCGAAGCGGGATTTTACCGATGTTCGCGATGTCGTCCGGGCTTATTGGCTCGCTTTGGAGAAAGGAACACCCGGGGAGACCTACAATATCGCTTCGGGCAAATGCTGCACCATACGCGAGATGCTGAATCTTCTGCTTTCCTTCAGTAATAAGGAAATTACCGTTCAGCAGGACCCCGAGCGGCTGCGTCCATCGGATGTCGAAATTTTGCTTGGGGATTACAGTAAATTCCATCAGGCCACCGGATGGAAGCCGGAAATTCCGTTCGAGCAAACGATGGAAGACCTGTTAAATTACTGGCGCGAGCGTGTTTAAGAGCGATCGTAGAAAGGAGAGAGAGTCGGAATGGCTATCCTGAAGCCAAGAAAATGGTCGGCAGGACGCCGTACTCGCCTTAAGCGGAAGCGGCGCAGAAGGAATATCATTCGCCGATCCATTGCCGGATCCGGCAAAGGAAGGCGCCTTCTGATCGGCAGAAGGCGCAGAGGCTTGGCGTCCGGGCATCGCAGGAGGATCCGTGTTCGCCGCTATCAGCTGCCTATACTGCCTGCCGGCGTCAATCTGATCGGCACGGGAAGGGCGGAGAGCGGAATCGGAGAGAGCCTGCGAGCGGCCGCCCGGGCGTTGACGGCCGCAGAGGTTCCTTTCGGCATCATCGAGATTCCGGGATCTCCTTCGCGGACGTCGGATTTATCGTGGATGCATAAGGAAATGAGCGAGCCTGTCTTTAGAGTCAACGTGCTCCATATGAACGCGGATTTTCTCAAGCCGTACCAGATGCATAACGGGCAAGTCTTTCATAACCATTTGAACATCGGGGTTTGGCACTGGGAGCTGTCCGACTTCCCCAACGAATGGTGCGACAGCTTCCGGCTTGTTCATGAAGTATGGGCACCGTCCCAGTTCGTACTGCAGTCCATTGCCCAGAAATCACCCGTACCGGTCGTCCACATTCCCCATTCGATCGAGGTGAGGGTTCCGAATGAACTGACACGCGCCCATTTCGGACTGCCGCATGATCGCTTCCTGTTCCTGTCTATGTACGATACGTTCAGCTTCGCCGAGAGGAAAAACCCTCTTGCAGCGATAGAGGCGTTCAAGCGGGCGTTCGATCGGAATGATCCGCGGGTGGGGCTGGTCATCAAGGTCAACAATCCGCATGCCGATATCATTTCCAGCGCGGGGATCGAATTGGCGAAGCTCAGAGGGGCGGCGGAAGGATGGCCGAACATTCATCTGATGGAGCGGGTGCTGGACCGGAGAGAGATCAATGCCTTGTTCAGTTTGACGCACAGTTACGTTTCCCTCCACCGTTCCGAAGGGTTCGGCCTGCCGCTGGCTGAAGCGATGTTCCTCGGCAAGCCCGTTATCGGAACCTATTATTCGGGCAATGTCGATTTTATGAACCATGACAATTCTTGCCCCGTCCAATACCGGCTGATCCCGGTCGGGCAAGATTACGGCCCGTACAAGGCTTATCAGGTGTGGGCCGATCCGGATATCGAACAGGCAGCGCATTATATGCGCCGGCTGGTAGACGATCACCCTTACTATCAAATGATATCCGTTCAGGGAGCCCATACGATCTACAGCCAATATTCTCCGGCTGCTGTTGGCCAGAGAATCAGGCAAAGATTACAGCAGCTCCATGTTCTTTGAATCCCCTTCGAAAAATGCTTCCGGCGGCAAGCAGAAAGAGACCTTGTCTTTTGGAATCTTGTCCTGCCGCCTCACCAGGGAAGCTCCGCAGCTCGGGAGCTAAGCGTCAGGTGGAGCGAGAATCTCCACCTGATTTCCCGATGCTGAAGGATCTTCCAAACGGCATCAGCAGGATGCCTTCACTTTCAACCATGGGGAGGCGATGAAATGAACATGTCCCGACTTACCGTTCCCGTAGTCCTGTTTATTTTTAAAAGACCGGATGTTACTGAACAGGTTTTCAACGCCATACGGTCAGCCAGACCGACGAAGCTGTTTCTGATCGCCGACGGTCCCCGTCCTGACCAGCCGGGCGAAGCGGAGTTATGCTCCGCAACTCGCGCTGTTGTCAGTAGGGTGGATTGGCCATGTGAAGTATCGACCTTGTTTTCCCCGGTTAATTTGGGGTTGAATCAGCGGATAACATCTGGCTTAAACTGGGTGTTCAGTCAGGTGGAAGAAGCGATCATTCTGGAGGATGACTGTCTTCCGCATCCGACTTTTTTTCCGTTCTGTCAGGAATTGCTGAACCGGTACCGGAATGACGAGCGGATTATGATGATCTCCGGCAACAATTTTCAGAAGGGCCGCGGCCGGCTTGAAGCCAGTTATTATTTTTCCCGCTTGTTTCATATCTGGGGCTGGGCGACCTGGCGCAGGGCCTGGAACCACTACGATGACTCCCTCCGCCTATGGCCCGAGATTAGCCGTAACGGCTGGCTGCAAAGTGTGACGAGCGATCCCAATGCCATCCGTTTCTTCCATAAGATGTATCAGGACCACCTGGACGGCAAGCATGTGCTGTCTTGGGATTATAAGTGGAATTTGTCCTGTTGGCTGCAGAACGGGCTGAGTGTGATGCCCAATGCGAATCTGGTAACCAACATCGGGTTCGGCCGAAGCTCCACTTATGCGCATGATGCGGATAGCGCGCTTGCGCATCTGCCGCTGGTGCCGATGAGCTTTCCGCTCGTTCATCCGCCGTTTATTATGGCGGACTCCCAGGCGGATCAGTATACCATGGAGCAGCAGTTCTATTTGCCGGAGCCCGATTCCGGGCCTGCAGCCGATGCCGGTGCCCCTCCCGTAATGGAAAGCCCGGTGACGCGGCTTGCCAAGAGACAACTGCGTCAGCGAAGACGAAGAATCCGCCGGGCGGGCATTTCCCGGAGACGGGCGCGGAGAACGAGAAGCGGCAAGGGAAGAGTCCGTTCGGTACGCTCGACGAGGAAGGCGGGAGCGGCCGCGATGTCCGGGCGAAGGAGGATGCGGCGAAGCCGGAGGAGAAGGGCCGGCTGACAGGCAGAGAATGCCATTTCAGGCCGAAGGTCGGGTGTCCGTCTGTACAGAGGACCTTCTCCAGCCGGCTCTTTTATGCACAATGAAGTCCTAATGTACCGCTTCTATTTATAAGAGAGGGGAGAGTCCTTTTGGGTTTAGTCGATTACATGAAGGCGCAGCCTCTATATCATTTGCTGGCCAATCAGGCTTCGATACTGGAAGGAAATCTGCTTGAATATAACGATCCCGCAACAGCCGAGTCCCAGGTGCAATTTCTGCGGTATGCTCTGGCGAAGGCAAACCCTCGGAGAGTGCTGGAAACGGGAACGAACAAAGGGTATTTTTCTTATGTTCTATCGCATTTGGTAAGTCAGGTCGAGATTTTTACTTTTGATATGAATCCTCAATCCCAGGATTGCGTTCATCTGATCAACCAGCATCAATCCAATGTGCGGGTTCATTTTACATTCGGAGACACCAGGGTTACCCTGCCTTCGTTTCATCAGCCTGGAATCGGCTTCGCCTGGATTGATGGAGGCCATGATGAAGATACGGCGTACAATGATCTATTCCATGCGGTCCGGCTCGGAATTCCATATATTGCGATGGATGATGTGAAGCAGTTTCCCCATCTGGCCCACCCGATTGGCATGATCCTGACGAATTTTCCCCAATACCGTCAAGTGTTCAATCCGTTCTATGAAACGGATGCCCGCGGAGCCATATTGTTGTCGACTGTATGGAATTGATTGATTACGGATTGTGAGGAGGGATGAAGCTGTGGGAGCCATGGTCCGCAAAGCGGTGATTCCGGCGGCGGGTCTCGGGACCCGTTTTCTTCCGGCCACGATAGCGATGCCCAAGGAGATGCTGCCGATCGTCGATAAGCCGGCTATTCAATATATTATTGAGGAAGCGGCGGCCTCCGGCATCCAGGATATTATCGTTGTGACGGGCAAGAGCAAGCGTTCCATTGAGGATCATTTCGACCGTAATCTGGAGCTGGAGCTTCTGCTGGCGGAGCGCGGCAAGGATTCGTTATTGCATAAAGTAAGGGAAGTAGCACAATTAGCGGACCTCCATTATGTCAGGCAGAGGGAGGCAGTTGGTCTTGGGCATGCCATATGGTGTGCGCGGAAATTTATCGGGGATGAGCCGTTCGCGGTCCTGCTGGGAGATATGATCATAGATGCACCGGTTCCGTGCCTGAAGCAGTTGATCGATGTGTATGAGCAGCACGGACATTCCTGTCTGGGAGTGGAGCAGGTCCTGCCATCGGAAACGGAGAAGTACGGGATCATAGACGGAACACAGTGCGGGGAACGCCTCTATTCGGCAGATCGCTTGGTGGAGAAGCCCATGGAGAATCCGCCGACGAATTTGGCCATCTCGGGAAGATATATTTTGGAGCCGGACATTTTTCCAATTCTGGAACGAACCCAGAGAGATGCAGGGGGAGAAATTCAGTTAACCGATGCGCTGCAGATGCTGGCGAAGCATCATACGTTACTAGCTTATCAATACGAAGGAAGATTGTTTGACGTCGGGGATAAACTTGGATTTCTGAAGGCAACGGTGGAGTTTGCCGCCCGCAGGGAGCTGCTTGGAACGGAATTCCGCCATTTTCTGCGCAGGTTCGTTCTGCAGACGGAGGAAGAAGGCGACGGAAGAGGGGAGAACGGATGAAAGCAGTCGTAACGGGAGCGGCAGGCTTCCTGGGCTCGGAGCTTACCCGGCAATTGATCCGGGAAGGGTATCAGGTGATAGCCATCGATAATTTGAGCACCGGTCTAAGGGAACGTCTGCAGGAGCTGGAGGCGCATCCGTCCTTCCAGTTTATTAATGCGGATGTGTCTTCGCCGGAAATGGCCGACCTTGAGAACGTGCAGGGGGTAGAGGAGATTTATCATTTGGCCTCCCCTGCATCTCCCCGATTCTATCAAGCTTATCCGTTGGAGACAATTGCCGCAAATACGCTGGGAACGAAACGGATGCTCGATTTCGCACGAACTTGGAACGCCAAGCTGCTGTACACGAGTACAAGCGAGGTTTATGGGGATCCCGAGGTTCATCCCCAATCCGAGGAATACCGCGGGCATGTGACGACCATGGGTCCCAGAGCCTGTTATGACGAATCGAAGCGGCTGGGGGAAGTGTACTGTTATGAGTATTATTCGAGATGGGGAGTTCGGGTTGCCATCGCCCGGCTATTCAATACTTATTCGGCCGCTCTGCGTAACGATGACGGAAGGGTAATTTCCAACCTGGTTACGCAGGCGCTGACCTCACAGCCGATGACGGTATACGGGGATGGCAGTCAGACCCGCTCCTTCTGTTATATAGATGATACGATTCGCGGGCTTCGTTCCATGATGAGGGAGGCTGCGGCCGATGGAGAGGTCATAAATCTTGGAAATCCCGGGGAGATTTCCATTCTCGATTTGGCCCGGCTGATTCGGAAGCTGGCGGGATCGGATAGTCCGATTATCTTCCGGCCGCTTCCGAAGGACGATCCGAAGCAGCGAAATCCCCGTATCGATAAGGCGATTAAGCTGTTGAACTGGAGGCCGAGCGTCACATTAGAAGAAGGCCTCAGACGGACGATCGCCGCTTATCGCTCTGTCCTGTCCAAGGAGGGAGCGGAATGAAGATAGTCTGCATCGGAGCCGGTTATGTGGGCAGCGTAACTGCGGCTGCATTAGCGGCGTTAGGTTACAAGACAACGGTTGTGGATATGGACCGGATGAAGGTCGAACAGATAGCCTTGGGAAACAGCCCGATCTATGAGCCGGGGCTGGGGGAATTGATAAAGATGACAGCAGGGAGGACATTGTTCTCCTCGATGTCCTATGAAGCCGTCCGGGAGGCCGATGCTGTGTTTATCTGCGTCGGAACTCCCTCGGCTCCCGGGGGCTCGGCCGATTTGACTTATTACCGTCAAGCGGTATCCTCCATTGCACGGCACCTGGATCCCGCAAGGCTGACGGTGATTGTGAACAAATCGACTGTGCCCGTAGGTACGGCAGGGCTTGCGGTTTCCTTGCTGGAAGACGAAGGATGGGAGGCAGGCAGGCAAGTATCCGTCGTCAGCAATCCCGAATTTCTGCGCGAAGGCTTGGCCGTTGAGGATGTTTTCCATCCGGAAAGAATCGTCGTCGGGGTGAGCGACAGGCGGTCGGGCGAAATAATGCGAGACTTGTATCTCCCATTCATAGAGCGGCGCTATCCCGAAGCCCTGCAGGCCTTCCTCAAGGATCATTATCCCCGGAACAAGACGCGGAGCGCATATATGGAGACCGATCCGCGGAGCGCCGAGCTGATCAAATATGCCTCCAACGCTTTCCTGGCGGTGAAAATAAGCTACATTAACGAAATTGCCCAGGTTTGCGAAGCACTTGGAGCCAATGTCAGGGAAGTAGCGCGGGGAATGGGGTTGGATTCGCGGATCGGCAGCCGGTTTCTGCAGGTATCCAGCGGGTGGAGTGGAAGCTGCTTCCCGAAGGATACGTCCGAGCTGCTGGCTACGAGCGCCAAATATGGCTGCGAGCTGACGGTAGTGCGAGCGGCCGTAGAAGCCAATCAGGCGATGCATCGTTACGTGGTCGCCAAGATCCGCCGCCGGCTGAGAAGTTTGTACGGCAAGACGGTAGGGATCCTGGGTTTGACCTTCAAGCCGGATACCGATGACGCGCGGATAACCCAGGCGGCTTCTATTATCCGGCAGCTGGCGGAGCTTGGGGCGGATATTAAAGCCCATGATCCCCAAGGCATTCCCATGTTCCGGAGAGTGAACCCCGATTTGCCTGTCCGGTACTGCACATCGTTAGAGGAAACGGCGGACCGTTCGGATGCACTCGTCCTTCTAACCCATTGGCAAGAGTACATCGAACCGGATTGGGAGCAGATTCGTTCCCGGATGAGGGGAAGCTATCTGCTGGATACCCGGAATGTATGGGATGCCGGTCAATTAAGGGAGATGGGCTTTCAGTATGAAGGAATCGGGCTTGGGGATTCGTCGGAATAGGGCTGTTGTTACGTAAAAGTCGTTTAACCTTTACAGAAGTACTATCATAAGATAATGGTGTGAGAATAAGGGGGGATCGGTATGCAATCTCGAGTGACCGCCATAATCGAGCATATGGCCAAATCACACGGAGAACTGGCGGATATTATCGAATCTGCCCGTTATATTACGGTCAACATGGCTCAGGTGATTGAGGCCATTCCCGATGTTCAGATGAATTTTCAGGGAGTGGAGGCCGTAACCCAGCATTCTCTTGGAGTAACCAAAAATTTGACCTCCTATCTTAACATATTAGCTGATCTACAGGAGGCTATCGCGGATAATTTAACCGTTGTGATGAAAGAAATAGAACCGGCGGGCGAGGAATAAGGTCCAAGGAGGGGAGCGTATTGGAGAGGTCGGACTCTTACTTGTATATGCTGGATTCTACGGCCAAGATGCAGCATAACATCTCGGTAATGCTGGAAGCGAAGGCCGTTGAAGCGGAAAAGTCCAGAAAGTGGATTAATCAGCATATTCATCCTTCGTATTTCGAAGAGGATCATGAATCCCAAGTGAAGCTTTCTCTTGAATTTCATGAACAGGTGGTTGATTTGCTGAGTGGAATGACCAAGCTTGAAATGGGGCTGGCCCGAAATTTGCGCATTATACTGGGCCATGAAGGGAATGAGCAGCCCGCATTCGGGGGAGGATTTTTTGACATGGGCGGTAACGGACAATGACTTTTCTGGAAAAGAAAAACGAGCTTAAGCTGAATATTCTGGAATCGCTGGTCCGCAGCCAGGGGGCGGTAGCAGCCATGCTGGAAGGCTTGGCCGAAACGGCCCGTTGGACGGGCGGGGATACCGAACTGGCGGAGAAATATTTGAAGGAAATTGCCGGCTACCAGCGAGTGCTCGCGGAAAGGCTGCTTACTCTGAAAGTCCGCGAGGTGTATAGAGGCAAGCCGGCATCCCCCTGGCTTGCCTCGGAATGTATGTGCCGCAGAGATTCGTGAAGGCTACCACGGGGTGCGCAGCACGATTTTACCGATATTTTCGTTGCGCTCCATTCGCTCATGGGCCTCGTTAACCTGCTCCAGCTCCCAGACGGAATCGATGACAGGCTGCATTCGTCCTTCCGCGAAGCGGCGGGAGGCGAATTCGTTAAATTGCCGGGTGAGCTCGATTTTTTCCGTTACCGGACGGGAGCGAAGAGTCGAGCCGATCAGCTGAATTCTGCGCATCAACAGCCGGTTTAAATCGAGATTTTGAATATGGCTTCCGCCCATGAGGCCGATTAGAACAAGGCGGCCATTGACGGCAAGGCAATCGAGATTCTGCTCGAAGTAGGAGGCTCCAATCAAATCCAGAATCAGGTCGACGCCTAGTCCCCCGGTAGCCTCCTTAACTTGGGGAGCGAAGGGTCCCTCCTTATAGTTGATCGCTTTGTGGGCTCCAAGCCGAAGACAAGCCTCTAATTTCTCAGGGCTCCCCGCCGTGACGATCGACACGGCGCCCGCCTCCCGGACAAGCTGAATGGCTGCGCTGCCGACACCACTAGCTCCCGCATGAATCAGTACGGTGCTGCCTTCCCTTAAGCCTCCCAGCATAAACAGGTTCAAGTAGGCTGTCAGGAAGACCTCGGGTACGGCCGCCGCTTGTTCATAGCTCCACCCGTCGGGAATCGGCATGGCCATTCCTGCAGGAATGCTGACCTTCTCCGCGTACCCGCCCCCCGGCAGCAGGGCGAATACCCGGTCACCCGGCTTCCAATCCTTGACGCTGCCGCCTACTTGCACCACTTCTCCGGCCATCTCCAGCCCCAGGATAGGGGAGGCTCCCTTAGGCGGAGGGTATAAGCCCCTCTTTTGCATCAGATCCGCGCGGTTTAACGCCGTTGCTTTCACCTGGACGATCAGACCGTCTGCTTCAAGAACAGGATCCTCCCATTCCCGGATTTTCAAGAGACGAGTTTCGGGATCCAACCATACAGCTTTCATTGTTTTCCTCCTGTTTAAGCTTATTGAAGCCTAATCATTATCTTTCAACTATTCTACCCTTCCTTCCTTATTTCGCAAACTTAACAGGAAGTCCTCCCCATCGGATCAACAGGCCTGCTTGGACAAGCCCGCCGCCAAAGCCGTACAGCATTACGCGGTCACCGGGCTTTATTTTGCCGTCCCTTACCGCTTGGTCCCAAGCAAGAGGGATGGTGGCCGCGGAGGTGTTGCCGTAATGGACAAGGCTGTACAAAGTTCTGTCCATCGGGAATCCGCTCTTCTCGCAGATGGATTCAATCATTCGCAGGTTGGCGCTGTGCGGAATGAACCAATCCACATCCTCAAGCTCAAGTCCGCTGTTCTCTGCTACTTTCCGCATCCCGGCAGGAACAGTGGTAACCGCCCATTTGTACACTTCGCGTCCGTTCTGGACGAACAATCCGGAATCCTTGAGCGGATTACCGTTAAGGTTCTTCGCCAGGCCCGTTCGGTAAACAAGAGAGCCTCCATTTCCGTCCGTATCAAAATGATAACCGAGAAAGCCGGATTCCGGCTGTCTCTCAACAAGCGCTGCGCCTGCTCCGTCTCCAAACAGGATACATGTGGTCCGGTCAGTATAATCGGTAATTTTAGACATGGTGTCTCCAGCGACGACCAAAATTTTGCGATGCATTCCGGAGCGGATCATTGTATCCGCAAGGTGCAGCCCATAGACAAATCCGGCGCAGGTGGCATTCAAGTCCATGGCTCCAGCCTGTTCAATGCCGAAACGGCTCTGCAGCATGGAGGATACCATAGGGAAAGGCAGATCGGGTGTATGGGTGCAGGCGATAATGAAATCGCAATCCCGGACTTCCTTATTATACTGCTTCATCATATGTGCCACTGCATTAGCACACAGGTGGCTCGTAAACTGATCCTCGGAAGCTATCCTGCGTTCCTTGATTCCCGTTCTCTGCACAATCCATTCATCGCTTGTGTCGATCATTTGTTCCAACGCCTTATTATCAAGAATTCGTTCCGGGACGCTGCTTCCGATGGCCGTAACGGCAGCATGATGGGACATGATCATCGCTCCTTTTTCTCTACATTAATTTGAAATTCCAACCTTATTGGGACCAACTATTATCACTAGGTACTAATATTAGGTTACAAAAAAATCACACCATCGTCAATTTCTTTTTAAAGCGTCCCCGGTTTACCTTCCACTCGCCAGACATAATTAAGCATATTTTTCCGCTGAATGCACAAACTACGAACGACTATTAAGTCTAAACACCATATGAAGGGGCTGATAAAGTGAATCTATATCCTGTTAAAAAAGTGGCGCTGACCCTCGTTCTGGTTTCGGCTGCGGCTGTGTTAAGCTTAACCGGCTGCGGAGCAGAGACCAGACAAGGAGCGACTCCGATTAACCAAAGGGGACTGGATCAAGCTAATCCGTATGGAGAGAATCGGGTGGGGGACGGAACGATCCCCAATGCGACGACGACTCCGTACAATACTAACGACCGGGTGATGGAAAGAAGCCGGATCAATGCCAATTCCACGATGGAGATGAGCCAACAAGTCGCCGATGCCGTCGCTTCCTTGGATGAGGTGGAGACCGCCAATGTGCTTATTACCGATAACAATGCCTATGTAGCCGTAAACCTGCATACGGGCTCCTCAGTAGCAAACACCGATCAGGCCAACCCGTCCATCATTGGAGACGTCACTCCGGAAGTGAAGCAAAAAATAGCCGATAAAGTTAAGTCGGTGAACGCCAATGTTAAGGACGTTTATGTTTCAGCCAATCCGGATTTTGTCGAGCGGATGAATGTATACGCGAAGGATTTTCAGGAAGGCCGCCCCTTGAGCGGTTTCGTGAAAGAATTCAGCACGATGGTCGAGCGTATTTTTCCAACGAGAGTGACTACCGATCAACCGGCTGTGACGCCTTAGCGGTCGCCTATTTTTAGGGAACAAAGCACCAACATTGCTAGCCTTTCATAGTATAAATTTGACTGTATCCCTTTACCTTGTAACTTATATAAATCCCGAGCAAGGAGGGGTGACACATCTATGAAGGGCAGCGATCATAAGAGCAAGTTTTTGTTAACTCACCGTGAACGAGAAGTCTTTGAACTGCTGGTCCAGGATAAAACGACCAAGGATATCGCGCAGCAGCTGTTTATCAGCGAGAAAACTGTGCGAAATCATATATCGAATGTCATGCAAAAATTAAATGTTAAAGGTCGTTCACAAGCGGTAGTTGAGCTCATTAAGCTAGGGGAAATAAAAATTTAAGGGCAAGCCATGCAAGGCGGTTTCGGCCAGAAGCCTTTCCTTCTGTTCTCCCGTTCCGGGGGGGAGAGCAAGGGGAAGGCTTTAATTTGTCCGATTTTCGAGAGTATAGCAGCCTGACCTCCTCTTTTCGTTTGGCGCGACTTCAACTCCTAAACCCCCCCTCGAGCATAAGCTAACAGCAGAACTTTATCCAAAACGAGTATGACCCTAAGGGAAAAAGAAATGTGCTCCGATGTCATTCCATTTTACCTTTTCCGATTACCTCTCCATCGCGATTCCGATTGGTTCCCCCGATGCCTTCGGACTATTATCCCCCTGCCTCAGAACAGGTTGAACATTCCGGATTCCAGGATCCCGATTGGTTTTCCCGATGCCTTTGGACATTATCCCCTTGCCTCAGAACAGGTTGAACGTTCCGGATTCCATCGATTCCGAATGGTTTTCCCGATGCCTTTGGACATTATCCCCTTGCCTCAGAAAAGGATGAACGTTCCGGATTCCATCGATTCCGAATGGTTTTCCCGATGCCTTTGGACATTATCCCCTAGTCTCAGAAAAGGATGAACGTTCCGGATTCCATCGGCCGGGCTCCAAACAGCGTTCATATTAATACAGATAACCCGAAATAGTCTCCTCCCATAGTAGTTCGAGCCAATTTACTCCCCAGAACATTCTGAACGAATGGGATAATAGTCAAAAGATCTCGAGAATGAGACTATTCAGCATGGGCGTTACTGAGCAAATGGGATAACAGTCAAAGGGGCGGCGAAGGAGGTACAAGTCTAAGTACAAAAGCTGCTGAGTGAATGGGATAGCGACCGAAAGGACAAAGAACGAGGGACTGAGAAACTGAGTAACTGGGTAACTGAGTAACTGAGTAACTGAGTAATTGGGATAACCGTCAAAAGAACTCGAGAATGAGACTATCCAGCATGAGCGTTACTGAGCAAATGGGATAACAGTCAAAGGGCCGGTGAAGGAGGTACAAGTCTAAGTACAAAAGCTGCTGAGTGAATGGGATAGCGACCGAAAGGACGAAGAACGAGGGACTGAGAAACTGAGTAACTAGGTAACTGAGTAACTGAGTAATTGGGATAACCGTCAAAAGAACACGAGAAGGAGACAAAACAGCATGAGCGTTACTGAGCAAATGGGATAACAGTCAAAAGGGCGGTGAAGGAGGTACAGGTCTAAGTACAAAAGCTGCTGAGTGAATGGGTTAGCGACCGAAAGGACAAAGAACGAGGGACTGAGTAACTGAGTAACTGGGATAACCGTTATAATACTTTGGTTCAGTTAACATAATGCATCTAGTGGTGGTTTCTTTCCAAGTACTACGGAAAAGAAGGGACGAAATTCGTGAACGAAGAGTAGGGCGATCAGTGCAGGCTTTTGGGAGAGAGGCAAATCTCGTTGCCGGGGCTGAAGATTAACGGTACAATAAAAGGTAAAACCTACTGGAAAGTACAGGAGAATGTAACATGACAGAATGGTATGAAAAAAGCTTCGGGGAAGATTATTTAATGGTTTACAAGCACAGAGACATGCAGGAGGCCCGGGAGGAGGTCGGACGAATGATCGGCTGGCTGGACCTGGAGCCGGGGGCTTCCGTATTTGATCTGTGCTGCGGAATGGGGCGTCACTCCTTGGCTCTGGCCGATCTGGGATTCCGCGTGACCGGTATGGATTTGTCCGAGGCACTGCTCCGTGAGGCGAAACGCCGGGACACGGAAGGCCGCATTGACTGGCTGCAGGGAGATATGAGAGAGGTGCCGGCAGACGGGGGCTACGATGCTGTTGTCAACTGGTTTACCTCCTTCGGCTATTTTAATGATGACCGGGAGAATACCAAGGTGCTTGGCGAGATTAGCCGTTTGCTGGTGTCGGGCGGGCGATTTCTGATCGATTATTTGAACGCGGAGCATGTCGCCCTTAATCTGGTTCCGCATTCCGTGCGGGAAGAAGCGGGATTAATCATCGATGAGAGAAGAACGATCGAGGATGGATATGTGCGCAAACAAATCACCATCTCCGAATCCGGGCGCAGGGACCGGAGTTATATGGAACAGGTCAAGCTTTACCGGCTCGAGGATTTTGACCTCATGTGTAAGGAAGCCGGACTGATGATCCAACAAGTCTACGGGGACTACCAAGGGGCGGACTATGATGAGAAAACCTCTCCTCGGCTGATCATGATCGGGCGGAAAGCAGGAAGTGGCCGATGAGCCGTATAGATGATCTCTTAGCGATGGACCCGCCCGAGCCTGGAATGCCGATTCGGGTGAAAGTACCTCTTCCCTTCCCCCTTAGATGGGTTAACAGCTATCTGGTTCGGGGACGTGACGGCTATACTTTGATTGATCCCGGTTTACATACCCCCGAAGCGGAGCAGGTGTGGGAGGAAGCATTAAGGAAGTACGGAATAGGCTACGGCGATATTGAGCGGATCGTTCTGACCCATCATCACCCCGACCATTACGGGTTGGCCGGATGGTTTCAGGAGCGGAGCGGGGCTCCCGTATGGATTTCGGAGGAAGGTCAACGGCAGGCGGAACGGATGTGGTCCGGTAGCTTCCCGATGAACGGACAAATTTATGATTTGTTTATTCATCATGGAATGGATGAGGACACAGCGGCCAAGCTTCACGGGCATTTCGAAAGCTTCCTTCCGCTCGTCCATCCCATGCCTGCTCAAGTAAGCTTTTATAACCTTGAACAACCGTTCCTTATAGGGACACGGAGTTGTGAAATGATTCATACCCCCGGCCATGCTTACGGCCATGTCTGCTTTTATGACCGGGAGCGGCAAGAAATGTTCTGCGGTGATCATGTTCTGCCGAGAATCTCTCCCAATGTCAGCTTCATTCCCGACACGGAGGATAATCCTCTGCACTCTTACCTGAACAGCTTGTCTGAAATGAACAGGTACGAAGTGAGATGGGCTTACCCCGGTCATCGGGATCCTTTCGATTCGTTCGCTGAAAGGGCAGTGGCCTTGATCAAGCATCATGAAGAACGTCTTGCGGAGATGGAGGAGCGCTTGCGGAGTACGTTAACGGTCTATCAGCTGTGCCGCGAGGTCTTCGGAGAGCGGCTGACGATGCACCAGCTTCGCTTCGCCATGGCTGAAACGCTGGCTCATGTTATATATTTGCACAGGGCCGAGCGTGTAGCCGAGCAGACGCAAGATGGCATCCATCTATATACAAGTAGCAAAAAATAAGTCTGGGAAGGCGTGTCCCCAGACTTGTTTTTTTGCTATATTTCCGATCCGTCCGTAGGCTCCGCCTGACGGGCGTTCTTCTCCTCCGCAATCTTCTGTTTATTATGGGCGATGCTGCTTGCAGCGGACGCTGCGATCGCTCCGACGATATCATCGAGGAACGTATGGACCATCGGGCCGCCCTTTTTGTTCAGTTTGCCGATGATTCCCGGCTTCACTTTATCCAAATATCCGAAATTGGTAAAGCCGATACTTCCGTATATGTTGACAATGGATAAAGCCAGCACTTCATCGCAGCCATACAAGCCTTCATCATTCTCAATCATATCCTGCAGAGGGGAGAACAGCTTGCCCTGGTCCGCTAATAAATCCAGCTGGATTCCAGTCAGCACGGCATTCTGAACTTCCCGCTTGGCCAGCACTTTCTCCACACTTGCCAAGCATTCCTCCAAAGTCAAATCGCTATAATATCCTTGCTGAAGATACATAACCAGTTCCGCGATGTCCGTCCTTTGCACGCCCCGTTTATGAAGCCAGTCATTCATGGCTTGCTCTACTTTCCGGCTGTCCAGACTGTATTTTTTCATAACCGGATCCCCCTTCCTCTAGTTCCTTTTCTATCGATTTCGGCACTATAGTCCATTAAGGCTGCCAGGGCCGCCTTCTTCCGGAAACACGTTTTACTATTGTGGACAAAAAGTAGTTATAAAATGCGGGACAGCTCGTATACATATTACTACATTAACCACACTGGAGGAGGTAAAAACAATGGCCGTAACGAAAGGGGTGCGCAGGGCTGCCATTACTGGAGCCATCATCTTGCTGGTCACGGGTTGTTCCGCTAACAAGTCGGAAGAGAGCCAATTTATAGATCCGCCGCCGGTTAGCGCCGAAGAGATGATGAACCGGACGGTTAACGAAACGGCAGCTCAGGAACAGGCCGGTAATACGTTCAGGGCAACTTTATATTTCAAGGATGACAAAGGGTTTGTCGCGCCGATCAGCTTGAATCTTCCCTGGGAGGAAGGGATTGCAAGAAAATCGCTTGAGTACATGGTGGAAGGCGGACCAGGAGAGGCGCTTCTTCCCGAAGGCTTCTCCGCTCTGCTTCCGGCAGGAACGCAAATGACGGTAAATATCGATCAGGAAACCAAGACGGCTTCAGTAGATTTCAATAAATCGTTCCAAAATTATAAGAAAGAGGATGAGCGCAAGCTGCTGGAGGCCATTACTTGGACGCTGACCGGATTCCCGACGGTTGAGCAGGTGGAATTGAGCATCAACGGCAACCCGCTAACGGAAATGCCGGTCGATCACACTCCGATCAATGGGGCTCTGAGCCGGGATCTGGGCATCAATATGGAGGTCGCAAGCGGGGTCAATCTTGGCCGCTCGACTCCGGTCACTCTCTATTTCCTGAAAAAAGCATCCGACGATTTCACCTACTTCGTCCCTGTGACACGTATGGTAGACCGGACAGACAACATCGTTCAGGCCGCCGTGGAGGAGTTGATTAAAGGCCCGGGTGCCAATAAAGGAATGCTGCCGGTGCTGTCCGCCTCAGCCAAGGTGTTGGAAGTGGAGAACTCGGAGGATAACGAGCTCGTAACGATTAATTTTGATGCCAGTTTGTTGAATGAAAACGACAAGACGACTCCCGAAGCGGTCAATTCGATCGTTCTGTCGGTCACTGAAAATACGGGAGCCAGCCAGGTTCAGATTCTGGTGGATGGCGAAGCCAAGGTCAGTGCAACCGACGATCAAAACTATGCAAAGCCGGTCAGTCGTCCTGCCCACGTCAATGATCTGAAGATGTAATGATGCGGCGAAAAGGGGAGTTCGGGCTTCCTTTTTCGCCTTCGGATGATTTTCCTCATAGGCTTTGGTAAAATGAGGTATACTCTAATTGTGTAATTGTGCTATCTAGCAAGCTTAGGAGGACTTCATGAATGAGAATTGACGGAAGACAGTACGACCAACTTAGACCCCTGTCTCTGACTCCCCATTATGTTAAATATGCGGAAGGATCTGTGCTCATAAGTGTCGGAGAGACGAAAGTGCTCTGCAACGCTACCGTAGAGGACAGGGTTCCTCCGTTTATGAAAGGGCAGGGCAAGGGCTGGATAAATGCCGAGTATTCGATGCTCCCGAGAGCAACCCAGGTCCGTAACCAGCGGGAATCGGTGAAGGGCAAGCTGGGCGGCCGGACGATGGAAATCCAGAGGCTGATCGGGCGTGCTCTGCGCTCGGTCGTTGATTTGGAGCGTTTGGGTGAGCGAACCATTACGCTGGACTGCGACGTCATCCAAGCGGATGGGGGCACCAGGACGACCTCAATTACCGGAGCTTTTGTCGCTATGGCCATAGCGGTTGATAAATTGTTCAAGAACCAAGCATTATCCGCTTACCCGATAACTGATTTTCTGGCTTCGGTCAGTGTGGGGATCGTCAACCAGCAGGTTTGCCTGGATTTAAACTATGCTGAGGATTCCTCGGCCAAGGTAGATATGAATGTGGTGATGACGGGCTCCGGCAAATTCGTAGAAATTCAAGGGACCGGGGAAGAGGCCCCATTCTCCAGAACCGAATTGGATGGGCTGCTTGCAGTGTCCGAAGCCGGAATCCGGCAGCTGATCGAAGAACAGAAGAAGGTGCTGGGCGATATCGCCTCCCGCATCGGGGTGGGAAATCATGCAACCAGTTAAAGAAAAGACTTTAGTCATCGCCACCGGCAATCCCGGCAAGGTTAGGGAGTTTGCCAACTGGTTTCAACCGCTGGGATGGACGGTGCGGAGCCTGGCCGATTACGACCGGCTGCCCGACATTGTTGAAGATGGTGAAACGTTTGCCGATAACGCCTGGATTAAGGCAAGCACCATAGCGGACGTTCTCCGGATTCCTGTCTTGGCGGACGATTCGGGCCTATGCGTCGATGCTTTAGACGGTGCCCCCGGTGTATATTCGGCGCGTTATTCCGGAGAGAATGCATCGGATAGCGCCAATAACGCCAAGCTGTTGTCCGAGCTGAATAAGCTTGCAGCCGAAGCATCCCCGGGAGACGGGCATCCCGAATGCCTCAGTGAAGCCAGCTTCGTCTGTGCGCTTGTGCTTTACGATCCCGCCACAGACACGAAGCATCAGGCGGAAGGACGCGTGCCGGGTTATATTCTGAAGCAAGCCAGAGGGGATGGGGGATTCGGTTACGATCCCTTGTTCTACTTGCCGGAATATCATTGCTCCATGGCGGAATTGTCCCTCGATGAGAAAAACCGGATCAGCCATCGGGCCAGAGCATTGCAGAGCTTATTCGAGCAATTGAAAAAATAAAGCATGAACTCGCCGATGATCATTTTTACACTCCAAAGAGTGCAGCAGCAACAAGAATATCAAGGCTGGTTCCACTTTAGGTGCCTGCCCGCCGTTCAGCGAGAAAGGTCGGCTTACGGACGATCATGGTTCCGCCCAGGGTGTTAAAGCCCGGGCGGTTTTTTTTGTGGATTCAGTTTCTGTCTCGTACTTTGATCGATGTAACATTTCAAGCTTCTTCCATTCGGCGATCGGTCTCTCCCATTTCTTCGAACATAGCGGAAGAACTCGCCATAGGAATTGGCTGCAGATGCTTTTCTCATAAAAATATGCATAAACCAGAAAGTTCATGTCTGTCCATGCTACAAAACCCTTTCGGCCCTCAGCCGGCCACCTCCAAGCTGCATTCCAACCGTTTATTGACACTGGTGGAAAGCGCTGAACGGGAAGCAGATCAGGGCTCCCGACGAATGATGTGGCTGTTGCCTTCTGTGAGCCTGGAGGCGGGGAATATTTTTCGCACCGGCAGTACAATAAGAGCAGCTGCGAATGCTTTGATAGCATCACCTGGCAGGTAAGGGTAGCAGCCGATCGCGAGCGCTTTGCCGAAAGATATTTTACTTGAATAAGCAAGCCAAGGGATACCCGTAACGTACAGCAAAAGCGAACCGAATGCGAACATAACTACGAAGATCAGGATGAATGCGGCCACACCTCTTCCCTGAATTCGGTTGACAAAGAAACCTATAAGCAAAGCGGATATCGGATATGCCCATATAAAACCGCCGGTGGGCCCAAAGATCAGTCCCGGACCTCCCGCTCCGTGCAGCAGTGGAAAACCGAGGGTGGTTAACACAACTACCGTCCCGATACTTATCAATCCATAGCGGGCGCCGAGGATGGCACCTGCCAGCATTACGGCGAAATTTTGCAGAGTAATGGGTACAGGGGAAAAACCGGTGTAAATTGTTACAAAACTGAGGACGACCAATAAAGCAGCGAACATTGCGCTGAAGGTCAACCCGCGAACCGTAACGGCCGAAGTTTTCATTGCATATTCTCCTTTCATTTGTTAACCTTGTTTATGTATTTAATGGTTAACAATTCGCATTTTATCACAAAGACTACATATGGAAAAGAGGTTCCGGGAAAATCGTGGAATCGGTGGACGAGAAGTTTTTGCTAGAAGGAGCATCGGTATATTTTCGAAAAGGGAGCGGAAGTCATGAAGTGCTCTCCAACATTCATATCTCCATCTCTAAAGGAGAATGGATCGGGATTGTTGGGCGCAATGGCAGCGGAAAGAGCACTCTGGCTAAAGTTCTATCCGGTAGCTGTCCTCTTTCGGCGGGTACGATAAAGCAGGGATGGGTCAACGGAAGGCGGATAGGAATGATCGGGCAGCAGCCGGATGCGCAAATCGTCGGCGAAACTCTATACGAGGATGTTTGTTTTCTTATGGAAAATGAGGCCGTAGAGCCTGCAAAAATGCCGGACAAAGCAGAGCAGGCGCTCAGCCGTGTTGGTTTGAATTTGCCTCTCGACCATCCGGTTGGAGAGCTATCCGGAGGGCAGAAGCAGCTGCTGGCTGTAGCCGGCTGGTTGGTTACGGATACGGCTGTGCTTGTCTTTGACGAAGCGACAGCCATGCTCGATCCGGCTTCCCGGCTTAATGTGCTTCATATTGCGCAAGAGCTTAAGCGAGCGGGGACGACCATCATCTGGATTACCCAATGGATGGAGGAGCTGGCCTGGGCGGATCGGGTAGTAGCGCTGGACCGCGGGAAGCTTGTGTTCGATGGGACAGTCCCCTCCTTTTTCTACGGAGAAGATGTGACAGCGCAAGACAGAGACAGAAGCCGGGAAAATCATTCGCATGCGGATGACGTTACCCCCTGTCAGCGACTAGGGTATGAGCAGCCGTATGCCGTACAAGTGGCCCGGTCCTTGCGGAAGCGGAACATTCGCCTTCCTTCGTGGCCTGTAACTGTGGAACAACTTGGCGAGGCGGTGGACAATTATGGATCTACGGCTTGAAGGCATCGGCGTTACTTCGCCGAAGCATAAGGAGACATGGCTGCTCAGGGAAGTTACGTCAACCTTGCACAGCGGATCTCTAACTTTGCTGGTAGGACGTACAGGCGCCGGAAAATCAACGCTGCTGGATATTGTGGCCGGATTGACGGAGCCATCGGAAGGGACGATAGCGTTAGGGGGAGAGCCTTTCTGGAATAGGGGCCGGATAAGCCGGGACATTCTCCGCAGAAGCGCCCTGGTATTTCAAAGCCCCGAGCAGCAGCTATTCACCCGGACCGTTCTGCAGGAGTTCAAATATTCGTTGAAACCGCTCCGCCTGTCCCCGGAGGAAGAGAAGCGAAGGATAGCCCAGGCGCTTTCGATAGTTGGGCTTCCTGAAGAGCTTCTGGAGGAAAATCCGTTAACGCTTAGCGGGGGGCAGAAGCGAAGAGTTGCTCTGGCTACAGCCTTTGCCTGCCGCCCGGAGTGGCTCCTGCTGGATGAACCGACCGCAGGCCTGGATGGGGAAGGGCTGGGATCGTTTGCCCGGTACATTGAAACGTGGAAGAGGGAAACTGGTGCCGGAATAGTACTGGCTACGCATGATCTGGATACTTTCCTCCCTATGGCGGATTTTGTATGGATTATCAATGACGGAAAGGTATCCGCGACAGTACCCGGCGAGGAATTGCTGCGCCGCCCGGAGCTGCTGCTGGAGGCCGGCCTGCTGCCTCCGGACGGGCTGCGGGCGGCCGAGCTGCTGAAGCGGCAGGGGCTTAAGCTGCCGTCAGGCTGGCTTGCGCCGGAGCAACTGGCCGCCGCAATCGCGCTTGCTCTTCATGCGCGGGCAGGAAGCGACGCCGCCGCGCAGGAAAACGGCCCGTCGCCGATAGCCGGTGCCACTGCGCAAGGGTATGACCCGGCACTGATAGCGGGTCCTACCGCGCAAAACGGCCTTGCGCAAGGAGATAGCGCCATCGCACAAGGCAAAAGTAATGCATCTGTAGTCGGCACTACCGCACAAGGCAAAAGTAATGCATCTGTAGTCGGTACTACCGAGCGAGGCAATAAGCCCATGCCGGGAGTCGGCAATGACCCGCGTGTCGCCGAGCCTGTTCCGGCAGCTACGGCAGCTTCCCGGGAAACGGCAAGCGTGACGAAGCCGGCCGCCGGGGCCCCGGTCAAGAGCTGGCTGCAAAGCTGCGATCCCCGTTCCATATGGGTCGTATATATGTTAATATCCGTAGGGATCTTGCTGCAGCGCTCTTGGGCGGGGGTTGCCGCCGGGTTAATCATTACGGCTGCCGCGCTGGTTGGGGCAAAAGCCGGGTGGAGGCCTGTCCGCCGACTGGCTTCAGGCTTTTTACTGTTTATGGTCCTCTCTTCCGTTGTGGCCGGGTTACGGCTATCCGTGCATGGAACTGATGGATTTCATCTGTCCATCGGCTTTTCCATGCAGGCTGCTCAGCAAACAATGCTGCAGCTTTCCCGAATCTGGTGTCTGCTGCTGATCGGAGCCCTGCTCCCCTTGGCTGTCGGCTCCATGAGAATGAAGCAGGGATTGGAGCAAGGTTTGTCCTTCTTGAAACGTATCCGGCTTCCGGTGGAAGCCTTGGCTCTGTCCGTTGCTCTGGTCTTTCGATTTATTCCTCTAATTTTCTCGGAATGGGAACGCTTCTCAAGAATTGCAAGAGCAAGAGCGAAATCCGGGAGCAAGCCCGGACGAATAGCCTTGCGTGAACTACCCGCAGTTCTTATCCCCTTGCTTGCCTCTTTGCTTCATTTGGCTGATCAATTTTCATCGGCGATGGAGATTAGAGGATATACCGGAACCGGGATGAAGCGCACTTCCGGTGTTATGCTGAAAATAGAGGCGAAGGATTGGACTTTCATCGCTTGCGGCCTGTTCATATTCGCCATGCTTTTCCTCATCCGGCAATGGAGTTAACAAACATACAATCCTGCGAGCAAGAGCCGCAGGATTTATTTTTGCCGGTAATCCATACATTCTTCAGTCCATTGACAAAAACTATATAAAATATATAATGGTATATGACCATATGTTCATATTTAAATATACTCTTTGAAAGAGGGTCATGAAAATGTTGAAAAGAGATGTGGATGTTCTTGTTATTGGAGCGGGACAAGCTGGACTTGCTGCGGGATATTTTTTACAACAAACCGGCATCTCCTATTTAATCATAGACAAAAACGAGGAAATAGGGGCAGTTTGGAAATCAAGATACGATTCTCTGGTTTTATTTACTCCGAGACACTACAGCTCCTTGCCCGGGTTAGCAATGACAGGAGAGGGGAATGGTTACCCAAGCAAAGATGAGGTGGCTCGATATTTACAAACTTATGCCAAAAGGTTTTCTCTCAATATACAGCTAAATACGGAACTTATTCGTTTACAGCAGGACGGTTCCGGGTTCCGTTGTTGGACTGCTTCCGGAGTCATTCAGGCAAGAAGGATCATAGTCGCCACAGGCCCTTTTCAACGCCCTTATGTTCCCGGCTTTTCTCAGGAAGTTCCGATGTCCGTTAGGCAGTTACATTCCACCTCTTACCGTAATTCAACCCAATTGCAGGAAGGCGCCGTCCTTGTTGTCGGCGGAGGAAACTCGGGGGCACAAATCGCTGCAGAATTAGCAGGGGAGAGAGAAGTTTATTTATCGGTGGGTCATCGAATGAAATTCCTTCCGCTTCAGTGGTTGGGAAAAAGCGTCTTTTGGTGGCTGGATAAGCTGGGTCTATTGAGAGCGGATGGAAATTTATTCTGGGGACGAAAGCTTCGGCGGATGGAAGACCCGGTATTCGGAAGCCCCATCCCCCAGTTGATCCGAACCGGACAAGTCCGCATGAAACCAAGGGCAGTAAGGATTAGTTCTGGAAAAATTGAGTTTGAAGATGGTACGAAGTTGAGCCCGGATAACGTCATTTGGGCAACCGGCTTCCGTCCGGATTATTCATGGCTGGAGATACCCGGGGTATTAGACGAGAATGGTCGTCCGGTCCATAGCCGGGGGGTTAGTACAACGGTTCCAAATCTATATTATGTAGGATTACCTTGGCAATATAATCGCGCCTCCGCCTTGTTAACCGGGGTTGGGAGTGATGCGGAATATATCGTTAATCATTTGCGAACAAATATGTGATACGTTTGCATACTAGGCTGTCAACCATTGTCTGGTTTCGCGAAACTGGGTAAGACCGGTATCTCCATGCACCGCGCTTGTTCCTTTTCAAAGTGCAACTCATTTTCTTTAACCATACCTTTTGTTGAATTCTTTACCCAGAAATATTACATATATCCCTTTTCGCAAGCTTCTGACTGTTATCCCCTTCGCTCAGAAAATAAACGGCGCGACGTTCTGTTAGATAGTAACCATCAACGACCCCAACTAACCAAACTAACCCAACCATTGCAACTTTGGCATTTCGTCAGAAATATCCCTGGATCAAATGTGCAACATTAATAAAGGAATAAATTTACATACATATGAAAACTAACTATATTCCCCTGACCACACATAAAAGCTCTGAATGCACATCAAACCCTGCACAGAAAAGCTCTGAGCGCACATAAAAACCTGACTACACATAAAACCCTAAATGCACATAAACCAATCCCACCCCTGTGATCAAACCGAGTCATGGGGGATAGGATACTCTTTTCGATGTTTATGGCCTTTCCATCGATAGCCTTATACAAGCACGGGCGAGATGATCAAAAATTGGGACTTTCTGCAATTGTAAATTCAGACGAAAACAGAATTCATCCAGGTAATGCTGTAAATACTTCGGTCCGATCCCGTTAAATACTCGATTGGTCCACGCTCTCGCTTTGCGCAAATAATTCCGCAGGGAAGGAACGCGTTGATAATGGTAGCGCCTCGTCTCGATATCCACATCGAGCGCATCCGGGCTGACATGCTCCTTGATGAAGTGCTCGCCCGCAGACCGATAGATTCTGCCGTCCTCCATATCTTCCGGACGAACGGTTTTGATTTTGACCTGCTGAGGTACAGCTCCTTTGTCCAAGGAAGCAACGACGAATACAGGCCTCTGTTCGGGATAGAGCCCTAAGACCGATGCAGCGCTGCGGAAAGGGCGATGAAAGGCTGTGCCTCCCTTCACTACACCGGTTAACGGATTAGCGTTATCAGCCTGAGACAAAGCTTGGCGAATCTTGTGAAGGATCGCCCAGGCGGTTTTATAAGTGACCTGCAGGAACGAACTGAGCTGAACGGCATTCGTGCCTTGCTCGGTATTGGCAACGAGATGAAAAGCGAGAAACCATTTGCACAGTGAAGTCCGGCTTCCTTCCATCACTGTACCAGCGATCAGGGAAGTCTGATGTCGGCAGCTTCGGCACTCATAGAGCGGCAGCCGGCGGGAACGGATGACATACGCCTGCCTATGTTCGCAACGAGGACAGGAAAAGCCATCCGGCCATTTCGCTTGATAGATGAATTGTACACAATCCTCCTCGGTTTTAAAGCGATTCCGAAAAGCTTTTTCCTCTTGCCGGAAAGCACCTTCGTCCCATTTGGAGTACCGATCCATAGACAGATTTAACAAAACATCTTGAATAATCTTCGAATCCACACTTCGACCCGCATCCGTTTCTGGCTTTCGGTGCAAATCCGAACGGCAATCTTTATCCGCGTTTCGAGGCAAAAATGCCCCCAAGCCAAAACTCTTGTCCGACTCTTCATCCCTCTTCGAATCGAAACTTCCAGTCCATTTTCGATACAAACCTGAATGAAAGCCAGTACGCCGCTCTAACTCCATAACCTCCGAAGCAAAAGAGGACATTATAATCACTCCAAAACGAACATTTGTTTGCATTTATTATACCGAATATACGTTCCCTTTTCAATGATTATTAAATGAAAAGCGATGTTTAAATCGAAGTAGAATGCATTTTTATAAAGAGTTTTTTGGCAAAAATTCAAACCAATCAGTCTTGAATTTTGATCAGAAGTTTCTATGTTTTAAAGAGTCAAAGAAACGAGTGGGGTACGTCTGAGCGAATGGGATAACAGTCAGAGGGACTGGAGAGGAGGTTATGAGGGCCATTCAGAAACTGAGTGAACGGGATAAGGGCCAAAAGTTGTGAGAAAGCGCCCAAACGAAACTGAGTCGATGGGATAACAATCAAAGGTGTGAAGAAATACTAATGCGGTTCAATAGGAACTGAGCAAATGGGATAACAGTCTAAAGGACAGGAGGGGAGATAATGGTGGCTAAACAGAAACTCAGTAAACGGGATCGCGGACAAAAGATGTGGGAAAGGGAAACTGATGGATGCTGAAAAGGCACTGAGCGAATGGGATAACAGTCAAAAGGACTAGCGGGGAGATAATGATGGCTAAACAGAAACAGAGTAAACGGGTTAGCAGACAAAGGTGTGGGAAAGGGAAGCTGATGGGCGGCAGAAAAGCACTGAGTGAATGGCATAACAGCCAAAAGGACTGGAGGGGAGATAATGGTGGCTAAACAGAAACTGAGCGAATGGGATAACAGTCAAAAGGACTGGAGGGAGATAATGATGGCTAAACAGAATCTGAGCCAACAGAATAACAGTCTAAGGTTTATCGAGGAGAGTTACCGGCGTATCTTCAAATATTCAGTATGATCTTAATATTTTCTTCATTATCGTAAGATTGCATCCTTCCAGAAAGAGGCGTCCGGGTAGACAATAGGACTATAGCGGAATTGATCATACTTCATCGGGAAAGGAAGGCGCTTGCA
Source organism: Paenibacillus sp. SAFN-117 (assembly GCF_051966115.1). Lineage (NCBI taxonomy): Bacteria > Bacillati > Bacillota > Bacilli > Caryophanales > Paenibacillaceae > Paenibacillus > Paenibacillus sp. SAFN-117. Next base: position 25,454 of record NZ_JBQCLK010000028.1, on the reverse strand, counting down.
TGAAGGCAGCAACCAAACAGTCCCGTTCCCGGAGCCGGTCCTCGGGTAGTAAGTGGGCCAGCATTCGCAAGGAATGGGGCTTGTATTTAATGCTCATCCCGGGCTTGGTGTTTTTGCTTATTTTCAAATACACTCCTATGTACGGGTTGGTCATTGCATTTCAGGATTTTAGTATTTTTCGCGGAATCTCGGGCAGCGAATGGGTGGGCTTGAAGCATTTTGAGAAGCTGATGGTCAACGACCAATTCCTCAGTGTGTTCCGGAATACCGTTATCATCAGCGTGTACAAGCTTATTTTCTTGTTCCCCGCACCGATTATTATTGCGATTCTATTGAATGAAATCCGCAAAATGATGTTCAAAAAAGTCGTGCAATCGATCATTTATTTGCCGCACTTTATTTCTTGGGTTATCGTCAGCGGATTATTCATCAATCTGCTTTCTCTTAATGGAGGAATCGTCAATACCTTGATAGAGAAGCTTGGCGGCGAACCGATAGGCTTCTTTATGGATCAGAACGTATTCCGTCCTTTGCTCGTAGTGACCGAGGGCTGGAAAGAGGTCGGATGGGGTACGATCGTTTATTTGGCGGCCATTTCCTCTATTGATCCACAGCTCTATGAAGCGGCCAAGATGGACGGAGCCAACAAATTTCAGCAGATGTGGCACGTAACCTTGCCAGGAATGGCTTCCACCATTGTCCTGATGCTTATTCTCCGTTTAGGAAGCATGCTTGAGGCGGGTACGGAGCAAATTCTCGTCATGTATAATCCGGTTGTATATAACGTTGCGGATGTCATTGGAACGTATGTTTACCGGGTGGGACTCGGGGCTTCGGATTACAGCTTTTCTACTGCGGTAGGCCTATTTGAATCCGTTGTCGCATTTACCCTCGTAGTGACCGGCAACTTTATCTGCCGCAAGTACTTAGGAAGGAGCATCTGGTAATGGCGGACACTGGTAAAACTCTGCAACCCTCTGGCCGGGTTAAAGTCCAGGGCGGACGAATTCGCGAGTCGCTCGGCGAACGTATTTTTACAGTATTGAACTATGTCTTTTTTATTCTGCTCGGGATGGCCACGCTTTTCCCGTTCCTGAACATTATCGCCAAATCGTTCAGCGGCGAAGCGGCGGTCGTATCCGGTCTCGTCACAATCTATCCGATCGACTTTCAAACCGGGACCTACCAGCTGGTGCTTGGCAATAAACAATTTATAAATTCCTTTAAAATTACGATCATCGTCACCATAATCGGGACGCTATCCGCCATGCTGATGACGGTTCTGGCAGCTTATCCGCTGTCCAAGCCCCATCTGGTGGGACGCAAAGCTTTTCTGCTTATTTATGTTTTTACTATGCTGTTCAACGGAGGACTCATTCCGACGTATCTGCTCATGCAAAATCTCGGTCTGGTCAACACGATGTGGGCCTTGTTCCTCCCGACCATGATCGTTGTTTTCAACATGCTGATTGTCAAAAACTATTTCGAAGCTTTACCGGAGAGTCTTGAGGAATCCGCCAAACTGGACGGTGCCTCAACCGGCCGGATTTTGTTCAGCATCATTCTTCCGCTGTCGAAGCCGGTGCTGGCTACGGTCGGCCTGTTCTATGCCGTCGCTTTGTGGAACAGCTACTTTGCCGCTATGGTATACATTACCGCCCCGGAACTCAAGCCCCTTCAGCTATACTTAAAAGAGCTGATTGCATCTACCAACGAGGTGATGACACAGGCCGGGGAAATTGATGTAAGCCGGGAATTGAACAAGACACCGGAGGCTGTGCAGGCCGCATCCATTATAACGGCTACCGTTCCGATTCTGTGCGTATACCCTTTCTTGCAGAAGTATTTTGTTAAAGGGGTACTGGTAGGCTCTGTTAAAGGGTAGTAAAGAAAGCGTTCAACAAATTAAGCTTATATTTCTTGACAAACGGGCTGTCGTCATTTTCAATAAAATGACGAAGCCGGTTAATCTTTGATTTTCGCACAACATCATAGCAAATTCCTTATTTTGACATTTTTCTGTTAAAGGTATGTCCGTTTGTCCGGGCAGACCTCTTTTTCTTTTACGCTTAGAAATTCCAAGAGTTGGGAGGACATTTCTTGATTAAGGTCATGTTGGTAGACGATGAGGAGATGACTAGAAGCGGGCTGAGGGAGTTCATTTCTTGGGAGCAGCTGGGACTCGAGGTCGTCGGCGAAGCGGAGGACGGGGAAGAGGCATTGGAGCGGTTTATGCTCTTGCGCCCGGAGATTGTCCTATGTGACGTGAGGATGCCGAGAATGGACGGAATTACACTGGCCGGGAAGCTCAAGGAGCTGGCCCCGGATTGTAAAATTATCTTCTTGAGCGGCTATTCGGATGTGGCCTATTTGAAATCCGCTATCAAGCTTCAGGCCGTCGATTATATCGAAAAGCCCGTTCAGATTCACGAACTGGAAGCGCTGCTGGGCAGGACGGCGGAAGAAATCAGCAAGTCCAGGGAAGAAAACAGCAAACTGCTGCAAATCCGCAAAGCGCTGGACGAGAATTTGGCGGAACTGACGGGTAAGGCGCTCAAAGAGCTGTTCCAGCTCTCTTCCCCGGCCGATCCCGGCACCGAAAGAATCCTTGAGGAGCTGTTTACGCTGCATGGCGGTTTTCCGAGAGAGGGTAAATATATATGCTGCGTATTCACTGCCAGGGAAGCGGCGGAATGGGACTTATGGGAAGGACAAGCTATCGTGGAGGGAAAAGCTCAGGAGCTGTTGTTGCTTACAGCAGTTATGGATGGGATGGGGGTCGTTTGCTTCAGCATTCGTTCCGACAGTGAGCTAGAGCGAATCTCCTTATGGCTTAATCGCATGCTCCGCAAGGAGGACAACCAGCAAGCCTACTCTGCGGGCGTTGGGAGTATATGCCACCATCCGGCCGCATTGGGGCGGTCTTACAGGGAAGCGTTGAAAGCGCTTCAGCATCGTTTTTACCGTGGTTGGAACACATCGATCTGGTACAGCAAGCTCCCGCAGGAAGGGCAGCTTAAGCAGTTGTTATTCGATAAGCAGAACTATATCCGTTTCGAGGAGCTGCTTAAACAGCGCGATATCGATGCGGCCATCGACCTGTTGGACCAGTGCGTCAACGATCTGGTTCTATTTCCTTCGCCGGATATCGATGCCGTCCGGACGAAGCTTTTTCGCTGGTATGTAGCGATGACGAAGCTGTATCCCGAGACGATGTGGGAATTCGAGAATGACGAGCTGTGGTCGTCAGTGTTCGTTGCCGGCGAATTATATACTATCCGAAATTTCATGATTCGCCGTCTGGGGATCATTAAGGAAAATATGGAGATCATCGGCCAGCCCGCCGAGAAGTCGGTTATCCGGGAAGTCGTCAAATACATTCAAGCGAATTATGACGGCGATGTTTCGATTGCTTCGATTGCCGGGCATGTTTATTTAACGCCGACCTATCTTTGCATTTTGTTCAAAAAAGAGAAGGGCATCTCCATCAATGATTATATTACTCAATTTCGTATCGAGAAAGCCAAGCAGCTGCTTAAGGACCGCAAGCTTAAGCTGTATGAAATCGCCGGCAAGGTCGGATACCAGGACGCCAACTATTTCGCCAAGGTGTTCCGCAAGCTGACGGGAATGAACCCTTCCGAGTTCCGCGAGAAGACGGAAGAAGGATTTCTATGAGCAGAAGTTTCTCAATCTTTGCGCTGTTCAATAATTTGCGCATCAAGCAAAAGCTGCTGTTGACCTATATAGTGCTGATCGTTATACCGGTAGGATCGATCTCGTGGATCTCTTATCATAAAACATCAGGAATGGTCGAGCAGCGGATTGTAGATTCCACCCGCCGGTCCTTCGAGCAAGCGAACACGTTTATTTCTTACAAGCTCAATAACGTCAAGGACGTTTCCAGCATGCTGTTCATGAACAAATCGCTGAATGAAATTCTTGCCAACAAGGATGCTTCCTACACGTTAAGCCAGCAGATCGATGATTATCAGATGCTGCTGGAAATTATCCGTTCAGCGCAAAACAGCCGTGAAATCTACGGAATCCGCTTGTATGTCAATAACGACTGGATCTACTCCCGGGAGAACAGCACCATTCTGCCGATGAAGGAAGCAATGCAAACCGAGTGGTTCCGCGATATGCTGAGCAATCAGGACGGCATCTACTGCCGCCCGACGTACGAATACGATTTTCAGGATATGCGGGGGGTGCAGCAGATTTTGTCCTGTGTCCGTCCCTTGCAGTTGGATGGCGGTTTTAATGGACGGATTCTGGGCGTCATAGCCATCGATATTTTGGAGGAGAGCATCAGCGAAATTATCCGCCAGACCAATATTACCCGCCTTGGACAGGTCTATTTAACAGATCAGGATGGGGTGATCATGTCCGGGCTGGATAAAGCCCAGATCGGCAAGCGGATTGACCTGGATTTGCTGCAAAATGATTCTTCCGGGACGGCGGGAGCGGAAGGAACCTTGACGGCCAGACCGGACGGCAGACCGTCCATAGTCATTCATAAGCAGGTGGAAGGGACGAGCTGGAGATTGGTCGCGATTATCCCGCAGGAGGAAATCTCGCAGCAAATCAATCCATTGGCGCGGGATCTGTTGCTTGTATTAATTGTTGTGACCGTGATCGCCATTTTGACGGCGTTTTGGATATCGTCGGGAATTACGCGCAGGATTCGGCTTCTGCTGCGGCATATCCGCAAGATTGAAGAAGAGCAGTGGGATTTCCGGGCTCGGGTGGACAGTACGGACGAGCTGGGGGTTCTGCAGCAGCATTTCAACTTGATGAGTGAAAATATGCAGAGGCTGATCAAGGAGAAATATGAGGAGGAGGTTCTCAAGAAAAGCGCGGAGCTGAAGGCGCTGCAGGCGCAAATTAATCCCCATTTCCTCTACAACACATTGGATATGATCCATTGGATGGCTTTAAAGCATAAGGCTCCGGAAATCAGTGAAGTGGTCGGGATGCTGGCGAAATTTTTCCGGCTAAGCTTAAGGGGAGGCAGGGATATCATTACACTGCAGGATGAATTGGAGCATGTCAGAATGTACCTTGACCTGCAAAATAAACGGTTCGGCGGAATGGTGGACTATGAGCTGGAATGCGAGCCCGGGGTGGAAAACTGCGCGACGGTGAAGCTTATACTGCAGCCGCTCGTAGAAAATGCTATTCTGCACGGTATCCAGGAACGGAAGGACAAGAGAGGCAAAATCCGGATTCACGCCTGCCGTGAAGAAGATCAAATTTTTATTAGCGTAGAGGATAATGGGGTAGGAATGAGCCGCACAGAGACGGAGCAGATTCTGGCGGGGAGACCCGGCAGCGGTTATGGAGTCCGCAATGTCATCGACAAAATCAAGCTTCATTACGGAGAAGGCTACGGTTTGTCCTACTATAGCGAGCCTGGAGAAGGGACGAAGGTCGTTATCCGCTATCCGGCTTTGCCGTATAACGAGGTGGAGAATTCCGGCGGGGGTACGGGCTGAATTATCGGCCAGGACAACAAAACAAGCAACTGTGGACAAATACGACAAATCCTAATCATGCTATACTCAAACCAGTCAACCTCTGACTTAAACACAATATTAAACCAATGGGGGAAGCAAGCATGAAAAAGGCGATAGCCGGTATGATCAGTTTTTCGTTAGCGTTTTCAGTCTTGGCGGGCTGTGCCAGCAACGGCTCCGGAACCCAAGCCGATGGCGACAAAGGAAGCGGCAGCGCGGGCAGCGAGAAGCCGGAGCTGAGACAGCTCGGGTTCCAGAGAAATTTCGATCCGAATTCCGACCCGGTAGCTAAATTTCTGGAAGAGCAAACGGGATATAAAGTCAAATACGAAACGCTGCCGCTCGAAAATCCGGACGACAAGCTTAACCTGCTGATGGCCAACAAGGAGCCCTACGATATTATTAAGCTGTCCGGCTCGCAGTACAACCGCCTAGCGGCACAGGGCGCGCTGGAGCCGTTGGACGAGCTGCTGGAACAGTACGGACAAACGATAAAAGAAGTCAATCCGCCGGAGCTGTTCGAGAATGCTAAAGTCGATGGAAAAATTTACGGGATTCCCGAGAAGCATCCGCGGGCTTTCGTCGGCAGTTCTCTGGCTATCCGCCAGGATTTGCTGGATGAGCTGGGCATGAAGGTACCGGAGACCATCGATGAGTTCTATGAGCTGCTTAAAGCGATCAAGGAAAAGAAAGGCATTGTCCCGTTTAGCGGTTTTGAGAGCATCATCCCGGAAATTTCCGGCGCCTTCGGGGTTGTAACCCCTTGGGAGGTTCAGGACGGCAAGCTGATTCACAGGCTGGACCATCCGGGTATGAAGGAATATCTGGAGTTTATGAACAAGCTGTATAACGAAGGATTGATTGATCCCGAATGGCCGGTGAATAAATCAGCCACCGTGCAGCAGAAGTTTACGACCGGGAAAGCGGGAGTCATTACCTACGGCTGGGGAATAGCTCCGGCAGTAACCGAAGCCTTGAAGAAAAATATGCCTGAAGCGAAAATTACCCAGATTCCGGCGTTGAAAGGCAAGGACGGTCAGACAGGAAACTGGCTGCAGGGCGGTGGAGTAAGCTGGTATATCGCCATTCCGAAATCCTCCAAGCATAAAGAGGATGCTATGAAATATATGAACATGAAGGTTCAGCCGGATCTGTTCAAGAGCCTTTCCATCGGGGAAGAGAACGTTCATCACAAGAAGGATGACAGCGGCAAGCTGTTCCCGATCCTGCCGAAGTTCAACGATGATCGCGGGAATGCCGACTGGTTCATGACAAGCACGGATTCTACGGCTTACGAGGAGCTGTGGCTGCTGAGGGTCCGCAAGGATCAGGTGCTGTATGAGGCGTTCGAGGAAATTCAGAAGCAGGGTCCGATCTCCCGTAAAGATCCGACCGTTCTGGCTCCTCCGCTGCCTGTCGTCGGCAATAACATGCAGAAGCTGACCAAGCTCGAGTCCGATTACATCATTAAAGTCATCGCGGGGGCCGAAAGCTTGGACGGATTCGACCATTTCGTGAGCCAATGGAAATCCCAGGGCGGAGAAGAAGTCATTCGGGAATTGTCGGGTTGGTATGATCAGTCCAAATAAGGAAGCAAGCCGGGGAGAACTTCCCCGGCTCTTCTATTTCTCTTTTACATAACCTTAATATTTTCCCCGTTATCGTAAGATAGCCTTCTTATCATTTAACGGAAGACCTATCACAATGGACATAAAAGAGGCTCCGGGAGGAGCGGCAAGGGAGGCGAATATCGGTGTTGGCGAGGGAAAGCGATACTGCCCGTTCGGAGGGATGGTGTTTTGATAAACGGTTTTTAGACCGGCCGATTGCATTGGGGCATTTTGTTCTTGAGCAGGTAAGAGATAGCTGTTTTCTTGATGGCTTCTCCTCTTCCCCCGTCCATGCGAACAGTACGGAATTGTATTACGTCATGAACGGAACGGGTTCGCTTCTATGCGCAGGTGACCAGCTTCGTTTGCAGGAGCGGGATATTATCGTATGCCAAGCCCCGGATCGTTGGCGGGTAGAAAACTCCGAGAATTATCCCTTGCGCCTGCTCGGGCTTCGCTTCCGGCTTTCCAACGGTGCCCGGGGACCGGTGGCCGAACGCTTCGGCAAGCTGACTTGCGAGCAAATGGAGTTGTTGAAGGACGACGGTACCATTGAAACCATGCTGCTGGGCTTGTTAAGGGAGCTGGAACGCCCGGATTCCATGGCCAAGACTATGGCGGAGAGTTTTTTGCAGCAAATCGTTGTGAGCGTTTTCCGCGCCCGTCCGGGCCAGCAGCAGGCCGCGAGAAAGCCTGCTCCCATTAACGGAGCGAAGGAGCTCGTTTATCAAACGGTCCGTTATATGGATGAGAGCATGACGGAAATTAAGGAACTGAATGAAATCGCCGATGCCTTAGGCTACAGCTACTCCCGTTTGTCCCACGTTTTCAGGCTGGAGATGGGAGTTTCCCTGCAGACCTACTGGGCGCGCAGCCGAATGCTGCGCGCCATGAAAATGCTGCAAACCGGCAATACAACGATTACCCGGGTTGCGGAGCTGTTGCATTATCAATCGGTTCACTCCTTCAGTAAAGCATTTAAGAAAATTGCCGGCTTGTCACCGACGGAATATCAGGAGCTTTATGGCCGACCTGCATTGGCGGCCTCAATACATCAACGGAGGGACTTATCATGAAAGCTGCCATCTATTCGGAAAGGCAATTGGACCATCCATTGTCCATAGAGGCGAATCAGTATTCGCTGAACCAATTGGAGCATCACGAGTTGAATGCGTATGATGCTGTGCTGGTCGTAGGATCGGGCAAGGTGGACGAGGAAACCGCTCTATCTGTACCGGTAATAGAGAAGCTGTGGCGTTATGTAGAGCAAGGGGGAAGACTGTATGCGGAATTGATCAGCGCCTTCGATTTTCCCAGCTCGCGGTTGTTCGGCTGGAAGCAGGATTTTCCCAAATCGAGAAGAACACTTGAGAAGCTGAGGGTAGCGCTCAAGGATGCTTCCCTTCCCCAAGGGGCATTGCTGGAGTGGGAGGGCGCGATGGCCTACGGGTTTTCCATTCATACGGAAACTTGGCTGGACTTTGGAGCCTTCCGGCAAACCCGCGAGTCGGGAGAAGATGACGGAACGTCCGCATTTCCCGGTCTGCTGTCTAAGAAGATGGGGGAAGGTCTTGTCGTCTACAGCGCCTTCTCGCTGCTATCCCGCCCTCATGGAACGGTCCTGAGGCCCCATTGGCTGTGGAACCAAGTGTTGGCGAAGCTATCGCAGGCTACGGGCATTCCGTTGGCCGGATTGGACCCGATTATCCGTACAGGCGCCGATAAGCCGGCCGAGGAGGCTGTGCGCCGGAATGCGCAATGGTTCCTTCGTTCCGGCATGCTCCCCGAAGAGGACGGATCCACGGGTGTGTATGAGAACGTCCACTCCGTGACCGCCCGGGTATCGCCGGACCGCCGCCCCGACTGCCATGCGCATACCGCATTGATGATGCATTTGTATTCCCGGTATACGAAGGACCCGAGCTGGAGCGAGAGGGCCCACCGATTGCTGCAATATTTATTCGATCAAGGGTATCAGGATATGAATCCTGAATCGGAGACGTTCGGATTTTTCAAATGGTATCAGTTCCCTGGGGAGAGGCCGGATCAGATTTTTACGGACGATAATGCCTGGGTCTGCTTCGTGCTTCTGTATTTGTACCGCCGGACCGGCAAGGAGGAATATAAGCGGAGAGGAATGGCGGTCGCACAGGCACTGCTGTCTACGCAGCATGAGACAGGCCTGAGGCCGAACATGCTGATCGGGGCGGAGATGGAGGCCAAAGGGGCCGCCCAAGCATCGGCGGAGCATGCGGCGAGCTTTAATCCGCATTTCGAAAGTATAGCTCATGCGGCTTTCCTACAGGCTTATCTCGTTTCGCAAGACTCCGCCTATTTGGATACGGCGATGCGGGGCTCTCTGGCTTTACTGGAGCGTATGGGAGAGCTTAAATTTATGTACAGCCGGACATCCGGGCTTTCCCGTTTCCTTCTCCCTTTGGGGTATCTCAGCCGCAAGGACCCGACGGGGCGGATCCGTCAAGGATTGGATGAGGTTACGCACTATTTGTTAAGCCATCTTCATAGTTTGGGCGGTATTGAAGAAGCGGACAACCCCGATCCGGAACGGTTCGGGCAAGAGGATACGGGAGTGTTTCTATATAACGGGGAGGAGATTGCCGACCAATTATATACGAATAATTTCCTGCTTATGAATGCGTGGGAAGCATGGAAAGCGACCCAAGAAGATAAATACGCGGAATTATATCAAAACTTGTCCCGTTTTCTGTGCGGCATTCAAATCGAAAGTCCCAATCCGCTGTTCGATGGAGGGTGGATGCGGGCGTATGATCTGCGCCATAGAGAATATTTCGGCAACAACGGGGATACCGGATGGGGGCCGTATTGCATGGAAAGCGGATGGACCAACGCGATAACCTCGGCGGGTCTGCTGCTTGGCCTGCTGGATGAGTCGGTCTTTGATGAATAATTGTTCTAATAGAAATAATTAATAATTCTTATCCGTCGAATGATGGTCTATCAGAGTGATAACCCCCAATCCTGCAGGGATAAGTCTACGTCTATATTTAAGACGAAACTTCAATCGGATGGCGCAGAATCTGACATCTGACCAAACGATTGCTCAGTATTGCTTAAGCGAGCGAGTTTTTATTCTACGATATTGGAAAGGAGCCAGGCGGATGATGAAACAGCTGCATGCAGATGTTGTTATTATTGGAGGTGGAACGGGGGGATGCGCGGCTGCCTTGGCTTGTGCCAAGATGGGCAAAAAGGTGCTCATGACCGAGGAAACGGATTGGATCGGAGGCCAATTGACAAGCCAGGCGGTTCCCCCGGATGAGCATCCGTGGATCGAGCAGTTCGGTTGCACCGCCAGCTATCGGCAATTCCGAAATCGGGTGCGCGATTATTACAGCCGCAATTTTCCGCTGACGGCAGCAGCCCGCTCCGATCTTTATTTGAACCCGGGCAATGCCACTGTAAGCCGGGTAGCCCATGAGCCCCGTACCGCCTTGGCTGTCCTGAATGACATGCTGGCTCCCTACATTCATAGCGGGACGCTAATCGTACTGACTCGTTATAAATGTGTCCGTGCGGAAACATCGGGCGACGAAGTTGCAGCGGTCCATGTCCGGAGCCTGGACACGGGGGATGAGGTCGTGCTGACCGCCCCGTATTTTCTGGATGCCACGGAAGAGGGGGATGTGCTCCCCTTGGCCGGAGTCGAGTATGTAACCGGCTCGGAATCCGTCAGCCAGACCGGCGAGCCGCATGCCTTGGAAGGAGAGGCCGATCCTCAGGATATGCAGGCCTTTACTTACTGCTTCCTGGTCGATCATCTCGAGGGGGAGGATTTCACCATTCCGAAACCGGCCCAGTATGATTTCTGGAGGGGGTACCAGGCGGATTTCTGGCCTGACAAACAGTTAAGCTGGATGGGACTTGTTCCGCATACGCTGGAGCCGATCCGTTACAGCTTCTTCCCGGACGGCAAGTCGTTCTCGTTATGGCAATACCGGAGAGTCATTGACCGTTCCCTGTTTGCGGAAGGGACTTTTGCCAGCGATATGACGATCGTCAACTGGCCGCAGAACGATTATTGGCTCGGCTCCATCATCGATGTTCCGGAGGAGGAACGCATCAAGCATCTGGAGAACGCCAAGCAATTGAGCTTGTCCCTGCTGTATTGGATGCAAACCGAGGCCCCGCGTCCGGACGGACGGTACGGTTACCCGGGGCTGAGGCTTAGGAAGGATGCTGTCGGCACGGAGGACGGGTTGGCCAAAAGTCCGTACATCCGCGAGGCAAGAAGAATTCGGGCCGAATTGACCGTTGTGGAGCAGCATCTGAGTCCCGCATGCAGACCGGGATTAACGGCTGAAGATTACCCGGATTCGGTCGGCATCGGCTGCTACCGGATCGATCTGCATCCGAGCACGGGGCTGCGCACGTATATTGATGTTCCGAGCCTGCCGTTTCAAATTCCTCTGGGCTCGCTCATTCCGGTCCGGGTCAACAATTTGCTGCCCGCATGCAAAAACATTGGCACGACCCATATTACAAACGGTTGCTATCGGCTGCATCCGGTCGAATGGAACATCGGCGAAGCGGCGGGTTATTTGGCCGCCTACTGTGTGGAGCACGGAGTCAAGCCGCGCGAAGTGCGCAATGATAAGCAGAAGCTGGAGGATTACCAGTCGATTCTGGTACAGGCCGGGGTGGAGCTGAAGTGGCCGTCGATTCACGCGGTCTAGCGGGTAGAGCAAACGGGCGCACGGAGGAAATTTGGGAACGGGGATAACTATCGCCGCTCCTACTGCCTTCGACTACTATCCCCTTCGCTCAGGTTTAGCAGGATGAGGCACTGGGGGCTTCATGTTTGGCGAAGAGGAGAACGGAGCAAAGAGGTATGACTGGAACTAACGAGATCGCTCCAGCTGCCTTCGACTACTATCCCCTTCGCTCAGTTTGGCGGGACGAGCCGCTGGGAGCTTCATGTTTGGCGAAGAGGAGAACGGAGCAAAGAGGTATGACCGGGACTAGCGAGATCGCTTCAGCTGCCTTCGACTACTATCCCCTTCGCTCGGGTTTGGCGGGTAGAATTGCTGGAAGCCTTATGTTTGCCAAGAGGAGAGCGGAGCAAAGAGGTATGACCGGGACTAACGAAATCGCTCCTACTGCCTTCGACTATTATCCCCTTCGCTCAGTTTGGCGGGGCAGAACCGCTAGAGCTTTACGTTTGGGGAAGAGGGATGCCAACGGTTGGAAGTCCAGCCCGTTTTGTCTTAGACAAAGCGGGCTTTTTTGCCGTCTATTCCGAACGGATTCATGCTATAATTTTGATTATTTCCTGTTAATGGAATCAAAGGTCGGGGAGGGCTAAATGCACAGACCAATACTATGCTATTTATGGGTGCTTCTAATCTTAATCCTGCTTTATGCTCCCAGGGTTCATGCGTGTGTTGACGAGGAGGGGGCATATCCTCAGAGCTTAGCGGAACTGAAGGGATTGGGAATGTTTATCGGCTTGTCAGCGATCATTGTGTTCAGTCTGGTTTGGATCGCAGTTCAATGGCGGCGATCGTTAGGCTCCAAGCGGCTGCGTTACCGGTTATGGGCCGTTGAACTTCCCCTTCTCTTGGTTTGTGCGGGAATAGTGGTCATTGTGGTCACCGTCTATCTTCCGCTGCTTTTTTTCGATAATAAGTGCGTATGAGTCCAAGGTTGAATCTATGATTGTTTGTCTATCTACCATAGAAAAATATTAAACGGGGGGCGGGGACATACATCATCCTTCTCCTCTGTACATATACCTTTTTTACGATATAAGCATGATAAGCCTTAACGGCCTTCCTTCTTATATCTCATCGTAGCGCATTCACTCTGGAAGAATCGGTGAAATCGGGCGGTTTTTAACCAACGGATTGAAGACGATTCTATCTTCGCAACGAGAGGATGAACAAGGTATGTGTGGAATAGTCGGATGGATTGACTGGCAGAGGGACTTAGCCTCCGAGAGGCTGTATATGGAGGCGATGACCGCAACACTGGCTGCACGCGGGCCTGATGCCTCCGGGCTGTGGATTTCCGGGCATTGTGCGTTTGGACATCGCCGGTTAAGCGTCATAGACCCGGATAACGGCGCTCAGCCTATGCTCCGGCAGAGCGGCGATTATACCTATGTTATCGTTTATAACGGAGAATTGTATAACGCTCCCGAGTTAAGAAAGGAGTTGGAGCTGTTGGGGCATCGCTTCCGGACGCAATGCGACACGGAAGTGCTCTTGGCCGCTTACATGGAGTGGAAAGAGGAATGCGCCGCCAGGTTAAACGGAATTTTTGCCTTTGCCGTATGGGATGAGCAGAGGCGTCATGTTTTTCTGTGCAGGGACCGATTGGGGGTTAAGCCGCTTTTTTATATGCAAGTGAATGGGGCGCTCTTATTCGCATCCGAGCCGAAAGCGGTATTGGCACACCCGGCGGTTAAACCGCAGGTCGGCCTGGAAGGCTTGGCGGAAATCTTGGTGATGGGGCCGGCGAGAACCCCGGGATGCGGTATATATTCGAATCTATCGGAGCTCAAACCGGGACACAGCCTGCTGTTTAACCGCGATGGGGTTCGTCTCAGCTGTTATTGGCGCCTCGAAAGCAAACCGCATTCCGACGGCATCGGTACGACAGCGGAGAAGATCAGGGAACTTCTTCGCGATACTCTGGAGCGCCAATTGATTTCGGATGTGCCTGTATGCACCCTGCTTTCCGGAGGGCTGGATTCAAGCGCTTTAACGGCCTTGGCCGCAGATTATTATCGTCGTACCGGCCGGGGAGAGCTTCACACTTATTCGGTAGATTACACGGATAATGACAAGCATTTTACAGCCAGCCTTTTTCAACCGAACAACGATGCCCCCTGGATCCGCCGCATGAGCGAATATTTGGGAACCTGCCATCATCACGTCGAGTTTGATACGCCGGAGCTTGTCTCTGCTCTCAAGCAAGCGGTAATCGCGCGGGATTTGCCGGGAATGGCGGACGTTGACGCGTCTTTGTACCTGTTCTGCCGGGAAATTAAACGATCCGCCACCGTCGCTATTTCCGGAGAAGCCGCCGATGAAATATTTGGCGGTTATCCATGGTTTTATCGCGAGGAAGCTCTGAACGCCGGAACATTCCCGTGGGCTCTGGCAGCAGAGGAAAGGGCAGGCCTGCTTTCCGAGGATGTCCGTTCCTGGATGCACCCCGGTTCCTATATCAAGGAAAGCTACAATCTGGCCATTGCCGAGGTCCCCCGTCTACCCGGAGAGAACCCGCAGGAGGCGCGAATGAGAGAGATGTCATACCTGAACATAACCCGGTTCATGCCGACGCTGCTGGACCGGAAGGACCGGATGAGTATGGCCGCCGGGCTGGAGGTCCGCGTGCCGTTCTGTGATCATCGGCTGGTGGAGTATGTATGGAATATCCCTTGGGAAATGAAAACGGCCGGGGGACACGAAAAAGGAATACTGCGTCAAGCACTGGAAGATCTTCTCCCGCGAGATATTCTGACCCGCAAGAAGAGCCCCTACCCGAAAACACATAATCCGAACTATTTGGCCGCCGTGAAAAAATGGGTGCTGGACATACTTGACGATGCCTCTTCTCCGCTGCTACCCTTGATCAATGCGTCGAAAATCCGCCAAATGGCCGAGGGAACAGCCCCGTTTACTTCCCCCTGGTTTGGGCAACTAATGAACGGTCCGCAAATGTTTGCCTATTTGGCACAAGTCGACTTTTGGCTTCGCACTTACCGGGTATCCATTCGATAATGCGTTAATGTAAAGCCGGAACCATTTGTAGTGAGATATCCGGCATTTAATGGCAGGTCCGCTTTCGTGCAATTCGGAACACAGCAGGCAATGCTTGCGTTAGTTTAATTATGTGTTTTCTGTGTGTTTTAATCTAGTTAGCAGTTGAGTATAAAATTTATTGTGATAAAATAACCTAGGGAAGGCCGAGTGCTACCAGCACTCGGCCTTACAATTGGTTGGAAGGGGTACCCCGTCCTCCGATTGAAAATACATAAAAGGCACAGTTTAAATTTTATGCAGCTTAGAAGGGCATCTCATGGTTGTCTCGCATATACTGAAAGCCCATTACCAGCGACTTTTAGCAAATATTCCGTGCAGTAAGATACATATCTTCATTTAATGAAAAGTAGTAAGTGCTGATCTTTCGTTCGTCAAGGAAGAACATCATGCTAGTGGTTGCCGTACCGGAGACTGATCCTTAGCCAGAGCAAGCACATGAAGAATTTTGTATCGCCAAAGTAAAGGTTTCTGTACGGAAATGCCCGCTGGTTTGGCACATTTGCGAATGGAGAGTCCCTGCTTTAAAGCTGCCAAATTGTTTACCCATTTATCTGGATGATGGGTTCGATGGAAAGGGGGATTTGTTAAACATTAAAGTACGCTAACAAAAAACAAACATGTATTCATATTTAAACGTATATTTAAACTGCGCCGAATAAAACATGGAGAGGAACATGCTGGTTTGAAGACTTTTCTAATTGTTGTGGGAATTATTGTGGCCGTTGTGATTTTACTTATTGTGGGTTTGATTACCGCGAGCAAGCGAATTGAGAAAAAGAATAAGAAAATGCGACAAGAAATGGAGATGGCTAATTCTTTACCGAAGGAGAAACAGCATTTGCTTGCCTACGGTGCCAATCTCGCTCTTTACCGGTCTGAGTCGCCACGGATACTGCGGGTAAAGATAGATCATGAAATTTTGAAGGAAGGCCTTTCTTCAGCCTGGGACGTTAGTAATCGGGAAGAAGCTGTACAAACCCTGGAATGGCTGCTTACGGAA
Source organism: Paenibacillus sp. SAFN-117 (assembly GCF_051966115.1). Classification (NCBI taxonomy): domain Bacteria; kingdom Bacillati; phylum Bacillota; class Bacilli; order Caryophanales; family Paenibacillaceae; genus Paenibacillus; species Paenibacillus sp. SAFN-117. The sequence continues at coordinate 9,514 of NZ_JBQCLK010000028.1, read as the reverse complement.
GGGCATCGTGCGAAATATGATGAGCTTCTTATGGCGTTGAAAGCTGGACAGTCTTTTACAGAGGAGGAAGTGGGCAAATCGCAGGAATGCTATGAATCCGCCCAAGAAGCGATGATGAAGAAGCTTTCCTTTACGCAATCCGATTTTGACCGGGTGAACACGATTGCTGCCTGGGATTTTGACCGGGCTGTAAACATTGCAAGATGGAGCTGCATACTGGGCTATATTACCGAAGAACAGGCATGGGGCTATATGAAGAGAGCTGCTGATTCCGCCAGTCATATCTTCCAATCCTGGAAGGATTATTTTATTTCATTTGCATTTGGCCGAGCCATTGCTTACGAAGGGGACATTTACGATATCCTTTGGAATGGAAAAGAATTGCTGGAGGAAAAGGACTCGATCTGGAATGAATTTGGCATTAAGCGATCCTGAACAGGAAGTAGCATTTGGAAAAGGTCTGAGAGAGTGTGTGCTTGATGCACATAGGAACCTTCAATTAATAGAATACGTTATGTTCAAATGGAGAACCCAGGGGATGCCGTCCCTGGGTTCTCAGTTTGTATGCAAATGTTGAGACGGCAACCTGACCTCTGACTAAGGCCTACTACTGATTATTAATTGGGAGATTATTGCAACATTATCAAATTTGAGAACATTAACTTTAGATAAGCAGCAGTCTCTAGAATCCTGTAAGATTAGTTTCAAACACAATGGTATCGTCAAGAAGTTTGTGTAAGCTGGTAGGGTTATCCATCGGGACGGTGACTTTAGCAATCCCGAGAATACCCTACTTTTTTGTCGCCTGTGAAGGCTCCAACTCTTGGTACATAGAAAATTTTACACTCCCCCCAATATACACACACCTTCTTATATAGGGACTGACGAATGCTGCCAGTCCCTTGCTGTATATGTAGAAAGTAGTGCTGATGATCTATACATAGTTGTATATTATTGGTATGATGGGAAATATGTACAATACGGTATTTTAGAGAATGAAATATATGCTTCTTCTTTTGTTTATTCAGCATGTAGAAAGGAGGAAACAGTTGAGCACAATATTAGGAGAAATCTCGATACCAGCAGATGATCAGGGATTTGTATTACTACAATGTCCACTGTGCGGAGAGTTTTTTAAGGTTCGCCCAAGTGATTATCACGCAGATGATGTAATAGAAATATGGTGTCCAAGCTGTGGGTTAAAAGCCGATAATTATTTCACCGACGATGTAATCGAATTAGCGTTTAAGAAAGCCAAAAATCATGCTTACGATTTAATCCATAATGAATTCAAAAGTCTGGAAACAAAATTCAAAGGTTCCTTTGTTTCTTTCAAAGCGGGTAAAAAACCAACTCACGAAGAAGAATATCCGATTAATTATGGTATAGAGGCCTTAGAAATTGTTAAATATCCATGCTGTAAGCGCGAAGCTAAGATTAAACCTATTTATAAACTATGTGGCAGCTATTGCCCATTTTGTGGAGTGAGATATGAAGAATATTGATAAAAAACAATTAAAAATTATTTCCATGGAATTTAGAACGATTGCTAATCGTTTGATTACCTGTAATCATCAAACGGGCATGGCTCTATTAAAGAAATTTTTAGCCTATATAGATGAAAATGAAATCATCTCAGATTATATAAAAGAGTATGTAAAACCAGAAGATTTTGAACCTGTTGAAAGAAGTACTGCTTTCTATTCTATGGGTAATACCAAACAGGAAGAAATCTCTTATACATACCAATACCTTAAATATGCTGCAGATAATTTTCATGATTTTTATTACGATATGACATTAAACTATGCAAGAGATACCAATGATTCAGTAAAAGAATTTTGCAATCGTATAATTCTGCCTTTTGTGAATTATATTGAAGGCTATCTTACAGAAATAGGCATTAAAATGGGTTATGACGAGGATGTGAAATATGTGATTAATGTTAGTGGTGGTGTTGCGCAAGTAAACGTAGCCAATGACAATGGTACCGTGAATGCAACCCAAAACAATGGTATTGATGCTACACAGTTAGAAAGTTTGATTTCAAAAGTGATGGAATCAGTTACAGACGATCTTTCTCCTGATGAAAAAGAACAACTAAATGATTACATTGAAGTAATCAAGCAGGAAATTAGAAATACCCCCCCAAGAAAAGGATTTATCAACACAGCGATAAGAGGGTTGCAGGCTCTTAACGGAACTGCCCAATTCAGTGCGGCAGTTGTTGAATTGACTGAATTTGTAAGCAAAGCTCTATAAAAAAGGTTGAACAACTTGAATGTCTGCAGTCCATGGTTGAGTAAACCACTTTTATTAAATCCAGTGTATATGGGTAAGCAGTGTATGCTCGTGGGTAAGTAGTGAGTAAAATGAGTAAAGAGAATAAGCCAGAGGTTGTACATGTGGAGAATGGTGTATACTCTCTGGAAACGTGGGGTCTACGAGGTTCATGTAGCCCCATTTTTAAATTTTATTCATTTAGTTCTTATTCAGTTCGGGTTGGTAAGGCTATACAAGGGGGAATGGGTGTGTTCCATGCTTATTCAGGCTTACTCACATATGCATGTATGGCTGGGATACATGCCCAAGCTCATGTATAGTGTATATCCAGATGGCTCTCTGGGATTTTGGAATCCCTGCGAATGCGGATTTCAACGATTACTCACTACCCCTGGAATATGCTCGGCATTTGAGAATTCCTGAAATTGGGCCATGTATGGTTGTAATCAAAATCTGCTGTACATGCGGTATACATTGCTGGGGATGCTGTATTTGAATGTGTACAATGTACATTAAATCTGTACCATACAGGGCATGTCCAGCCCATACACCGTGTATGCCAGATGACACCCTAAAATTTCAGAACCCAAGCACCTTGATTTTGAAATATGCTATGCCCAGAATCCGACATAGATCACCATTCTCTTTTCTACATGGGTGGGAAGCTCCTGAGAATTCATATCCAGAAAGCTGTATATACCTGTGTATCTGCAAATGGCCGGCATACTGGCAGTTTACATGGGTATACGTCATGCCGCCCATGCGATGTATGATGTACCTTTCAGAATGCCTTCCTGAATTCATAATCCCCCTGCAAGTAGCTATTTGGTCAACCCACAGGGCGATGTCCCATAAGATTCTAGATTCGGTCCAACTTGTGAATCCCTGCGAATACAGAATTATACAGTGTATGCATGCCGTGCAGCCAGCAAACCGTGCTAAGCATCTGCAAACATGATGTGTCCAGCGTTCTAGCAGAGAGTACACCATATATAGATCAAGTTGTAGGTTCACTGTTGTATGGCTGGAAAGTTGGAAACAGCAAAAAAGCCACCATAACATGGTGACTTTGATATCTAAGTATGGCGTCCCAGGAGGGATTCGAACCCCCGACACACGGCTTAGAAGGCCGTTGCTCTATCCAGCTGAGCTACTGGGACTTGATAAATAAACTGTTGCAAGGGCGGTTAATCATTTTTAGCGCGAAACATGATTAATATTAACACAGCACCAAAAGAAAATCAACAGGTATTTTTCGTATTTTTTTGGGCTCATTTTTTTGCATTTTTGTTCCGAAAACGATAGTATCTAGCTAAAGCTTTATTATGGAAAGATGGTGAAGGCAATAACCGATAAACCTAAGGATAACGTCGTTTTATTTCCGAAAACGATAGATTATTACCAAATGGAATTGACGCGGATGCTCGAGACCGAGCGATACCGCGAAGCGATAGAATTACTCCATTTTTTAGTACAGTGTGACAGCGGCGACCCAAGGACGAATGAGGAGTGGCAGGCGCTACTGGATTGGCTGCGTACGATGCAGCCAGAGCTATACGCGGAGGAAGAAGAGGACATCAGCGAAGAAGAATTAAGACGCCGGCAGTTGACGGGTAAAGAGAAGAACAACGCCAATTACGTTAACGAACTGCTGCAAATATTGCAGGACGGGACGAACTTGGCCAAGCAAGCTCTTGCATTGGAGCAATTAAGCTGCCTGGATCACCCTTCTATTAATGAAGCGCTCAAGAATTGGCTTGTTTCCCCGAGGCTTCCTCCGATTCTTCAGTTCAAGGTTCTGCAGGTACTGAAACGAAGGGGGGAAGGGGGGACGGTAACGCTGGAGAAGCTTGGCGAGAAGATCGTGCTGGATATCCAGGATACTCCACCCTCATTTCAAGAGTTTCCTCAGGAAGCCTATTCTATTGTAGAAAGATTTCTGTCGTTCAGCGAGTCCAAGCATCCGGTATTGGCGTATTTTGCCTCGGAAACCTGGCAGGAGTTTCTCGCTTATGCTTACGGAACTTCCATTTACCGTGAGCTTCTGTCCTTATCGGAGGAGCAGATGGACGCGTGGGCCTGCGCCTTTCATCTCGTGCTGGAGGAAACAATGGTTGGCACCCCCGATGAGGAGGACATACTGGAACTGTATGGGATGACGGATAGGCTCAAGTTCGCTCTGGCGCGGGCGACTACTATGTTTAAGAGCTTTGTCAGGGATGTTTTTCCGCGTTCATAGCTATTCTTGAAATGAAAAGGTTTTATGATATAATGAAATGGTTATGTAAGCTGAAACGTGAAAAAGTTAGGTACATTTTTGGAGGGGAAAGCATAAAATGAAAGCAAGCTGGGAAAAAATAGAGAAGAACCAAGGCGTTCTTACCGTCGAAGTCGAAGCGGAACAATTTGACGCCGCATTGGATAAAGCATTTAAGAAAGTAGTTGGAAAAGTTAACGTTCCGGGATTCCGCAAAGGAAAAGTTCCGCGCGCGATCTTCGAAAAACGGTTCGGGGCCGAAGCCCTGTATCAGGACGCATTAGATATTCTGCTTCCCGAAGCCTACATACAGGCCGTGAAGGAAACTGGAATCGAACCGATTGACCGTCCGGAAGTCGATATTGAAGAAATCGGCAAGGGACAGGCTCTGAAATTTAAAGCCAAAGTGGAAGTGAAGCCTGAAGTATCGCTTGGCGAATACAAGGGATTGGAAGTTACGGAACGCAGCTCCGAAGTTACGGAAGAAGAGATGGATGCCGAGCTGAAACGACTGCAGCAGCGTCATGCCGAGCTTATTGTTGTGGAAGAGGGCACGGCGGAAGACGGCGACATGGTCGTCATCGATTTTGAAGGTTTTGTCGACGGCGAAGCTTTCGAAGGCGGCAAGGCCGAGAAGTATTCCTTGGAGCTTGGCTCTAACAGCTTTATCCCGGGCTTCGAAGCTCAGATCGTGGGAATGGCTAAGGAAGAAGAGAAGGACATCGAGGTTACTTTCCCTGAGGAGTACCATGTAGAGGATCTGAAAGGAAAGCCGGCCCTGTTTAAGGTGAAGCTTCATGAGATCAAGCGCAAGAATCTGCCTGAGCTGGATGATGAGTTCGCTAAAGATGTGAGCGAGTTTGAGACGTTGGATGAGTTTAAAGAAGACCTGAGCCGCAAGCTTGCGGAAAGAAAAGAGCAAGCCAACAAAGCGCAAATTCAGGAAGAATTGGTGAACAAAGCTTCGGAGGCGGCAGAGGTGGACATTCCTTCTGTCATGATCGATAACGAAGTGGAAACCATGCTTAAAGATTTCGAAGATCGTTTGAGAATGCAGGGGATGAATCTGGAGCTGTACTTCCAATTCTCCGGTCAGAACGAAGAAGCGCTTCGGGAGCAAATGCGCGGAGATGCAGAGAAGCGGGTTCGCAACAATCTGGTGCTCGAGGCCATTGCCAAAGCCGAGAACATTGAAGCCAGTGAAGAGGAAATCAACGCAGAGCTCGAGAACATGGCCAAGACTTACCAGAGGACGACGGAAGAAATCCGGAGCATTCTGGAAGCGAACGGAACCTTGGAAAATATGGGCAAGGATATCAGCATCCGCAAAACAATTGATTTCCTAGTGGATAACAGCAAGTCGGTTCCTGCTGCAAGCTAAAACATAGTCTAGTCAGAGGCGCGTCTAGTTACGTGCCTTTGTTTTACCACATCGGAAAGTTTAAGTTCATTATGAAGAAGATGAACCGACTTTCCGATTGCTCTAGATGCCCCTGTTCAGGAATAAGTTAATGCATGCCAAGGCGTTTAACCGGAACGTTAATGAAGGGTTGCATAGGATAGTGTAAATATGACACAATACGTTAAACATGATAAAATGAAGGTGGACTGAAAGGCTGTTTCAGACCGGTTCATTTTGCTTTAATCAAGGAGTAGGAGGGATCCCCACATGGCCTTAATACCCATGGTCGTCGAACAGGAAAATCGCGGAGAACGTTCCTATGACATTTATTCGCGCCTGTTAAAGGACCGGATTGTTTTTATTGGTAGCGCCATAGATGATGATGTTGCCAATTTGGTTATAGCCCAGCTGCTGTTTCTGGCTGCTCAAGATTCCGAGAAAGACATTCACTTGTACATCAATTCTCCTGGCGGTTCGGTGACGGCCGGCATGGGGATCTATGATACGATGCAGCACATCAAGCCGGACGTGTCGACCATTTGTGTTGGAATGGCGGCAAGTATGGGCTCCCTTCTATTAACAGCCGGGGCTCCGGGCAAGCGGTTTGCCCTTCCGAACAGCGAAGTGATGATCCATCAACCTCTTGGCGGGGTCAGAGGGCAAGCTTCCGATATTAAGATTCATGCCGACTGGATTATTCGTACCCGGCAGCGGTTGAATCAGATTTATGTAGAACGCACGGGACAACCGATTGAAGTCATAGAGCGGGACACCGACCGGGATTTCTTCATGAGCGCCGAGGAAGCTAAGGAGTACGGGCTCATCGATCAAGTGATTACCGGAACGATCTGAAAGGAATAGGGGTGAAGCCATGTTTAAATTTAATGAAGAAAAAGGTCAACTGAAGTGTTCGTTCTGTGGTAAATCCCAAGACCAGGTTCGCAAGCTGGTGGCCGGTCCTGGCGTATATATTTGTGATGAGTGCATCGAGCTGTGCACGGAGATTGTGGAAGAGGAGCTAGGGCATGAGGAAGAGATCGATCTCAAGGACATTCCGAAGCCTAAGGACATCCGCAACATTCTCGATCAGTATGTCATAGGGCAGGATCAGGCCAAGAAATCTCTGTCTGTCGCAGTATATAATCATTACAAGCGCATCAACTCCCAGAGTAAGATTGAAGATGTGGAGCTGCAGAAGAGCAATATTTTACTGCTTGGCCCGACGGGAAGCGGGAAGACGCTTTTAGCACAGACATTGGCGAAGATATTGAACGTACCGTTTGCTATAGCCGACGCGACTTCTTTGACCGAGGCCGGTTATGTCGGCGAAGACGTTGAGAATATTCTGCTCAAGCTTATTCAGGCTGCGGATTACGACGTGGAGAAAGCCGAGCGAGGCATTATCTACATCGATGAAATCGATAAAGTCGCCCGTAAATCGGAGAATCCGTCCATTACCAGAGACGTTTCCGGTGAAGGGGTACAGCAGGCACTGCTGAAAATTTTGGAAGGTACGGTAGCTTCCGTTCCTCCGCAAGGCGGCCGAAAGCATCCGCATCAGGAGTTCATCCAAATCGATACGACGAACATCCTGTTTATTTGCGGCGGGGCCTTCGACGGTCTGGAATCGATCATCAAGCGCAGAATCGGCAAGAAGGTGATCGGATTCGGTACGGATGGCATCAAGGCAGATCTGAAGCCGGGAGAATATTTATCCATGGTTCTGCCTGAGGACCTGCTTAAATTCGGGCTTATCCCGGAATTTATCGGTCGTCTTCCGGTAATCTCCACGCTGGAGCCTCTGGATGAGAATGCGCTTGTCCGCATTCTGTCGGAGCCGAAGAACGCACTGGTTAAGCAGTACCAGAAGATGCTGGAGCTGGATAACGTAGCTCTGGAATTCGAAGCGGATGCACTAGAGGCCATCGCCAAAGAAGCGATCAAACGGAGCACAGGAGCCCGTGGTCTGCGTGCCATTCTGGAGCGGATTATGCTCGATGTTATGTATGACATCCCATCCAGGACGGATGTGCGCAATTGCACGGTGACCAAAGAAGTCGTGGAGGAGAAGATTGCTCCGATGCTCACGACCAAAGATGATAAGAAAAAGGAAGAAAGTGCATAACAAGCAACTATTTTCCGGCCGATCATCCTCTTAGGCAGTCCGATATCGGACTGCTCGGGAGGATATTTGCCGTCATGGGAGAGAAGAATTATGTACCATCGTACGGAGACCGTTCCCGTCCGGGTAGGGGATTTAACGATCGGCGGGAATAATGAGGTTATCATTCAGAGCATGTGCACGACCAAGACGGCCGACGTGAAGGCGACCGTTGCCGAAATTCATCGGCTGGAAGAGGCCGGATGCCAGTTAGTCCGGGTTACTGTGAATAACCAGGAAGCGGCAGATGCCATTAAGGAGATCAAGAAACAGATCAGCATCCCGCTTGTTGCAGATATTCATTTCGACTACCGGCTTGCCTTGAAGGCGATTGAGAACGGGATCGACAAGGTTAGAATCAATCCCGGCAATATCGGTAAGCGGGAGAGAGTTCAGGAAGTAGTGAAGGCGTGTCAGGCACGGGGAATCCCGATCCGTATCGGGGTGAATGCCGGTTCTCTGGAACGGCATCTGCTGGAGAAATACGGTTATCCTACAGCGGAGGCGATGGTTGAGAGCGCCCTTTTCCATATTGGAATTCTGGAAGAGCTGGATTTCCACGATATTATCGTCTCGCTTAAAGCCTCCGATGTTCCGATGGCGATTGAAGCTTATTCCAAAGCGGCCGAAGTGATCCGTTACCCGCTCCATTTAGGAATAACGGAATCAGGCACGCTTCATACAGGAACGATCAAAAGCTCGGCAGGGATTGGAGCTTTGCTGTCGATGGGAATCGGTTCTACCGTCCGCATTTCATTAAGCGCCGATCCGGTGGAGGAAGTGAAGGTTGCCAGAGAACTGCTGAAGACGTTCGGTCTGATTTCCAATGCAGCGACTCTTGTCTCCTGCCCGACCTGCGGGCGGATTGACATAGACCTTGTCTCCATCGCGAATGAAGTGGAAGAGTATATTTCCAAACTTAAGGTGCCGATTAAAGTATCGGTGCTGGGCTGTGCTGTGAATGGGCCAGGGGAGGCTCGTGAAGCGGATATCGGTATTGCCGGCGCCCGCGGGGAAGGCTTGCTATTCCGTTATGGGGAAGTCGTACGCAAGGTTCCTGAGGCGGAGCTCGTCAGCGAACTGAAGAAAGAAATTGATCATATCGTTGCCGTTTATGAGGAAACCGGGGTTATCCCCGGACGCAAGCATTAATTTTTATTACAATTGCTCGAACAAGGTAAGATAAGCCATCCGATAAAAATATATGCGTTAAAAGCATTTGTCCCGGTCCTGTATTATGTGGCCGGGATTTTTTAATATAGAGAAAATCGGTTTTAATTTTATTGGTGAAATTATATATAAATGGAAATTGAAAACTAAATGGATTTCATACCGTTAGATTTCTATATTCGGAAGAAATATGGAAACTAACTGGAAAACCTACAGTTAGTTTGCGCCAAAACAGCCGTTT
>NZ_JBQCLK010000027.1:90057-90188 GCF_051966115.1 Paenibacillus sp. SAFN-117 | reverse complement strand
GAAACTGGTCAGATTGACCGTCAATAGCAGGACAACTTACACCGTCAATCTCAGGGCATTATGCGTTAGCATTAACACTATCTCTTTCCCGGCTCTTTGACTGTTATCCCATTCACTCAGTTTCTTATCTG